>JANODW010000001.1:0-7775 GCA_031412875.1 Pirellula sp.
GCGACGTGGTTCAATTGGAAATCGAAAGGCTCGGCGTGCTGCAAAACTATGTGGCATCGCGCTGAGTGAAACCTGCGAATCGAAATGGGAGGGTTAGAAATTATGCCACAGTACTTGCAACGCGGTTCCATCCCAGCCAAAAGACACACCATCCATCCGAATTTGCCCGGCTATCGACAGGAAGGCATTTACTACGAGGAAGTCATAACGACGCAGGGCTTCAGTCGCGCCTACAGCATTGTCTATCACCTCCGACCGCCGACGCGCGTTTTGCGAATCGAGCCGCTCGGCAAAACAACCATCGTCCAAGCGGACAATTCGACGCTCAGGCACGTGCATCTCAAGACGGCTGCAATCCCATCGAAAGGGGATCCTATTTCAGGCCGCGTCCCTCTGATGTTCAACGCGGACGTAGTGCTGTCGCGATGCCGTCCAACGGAACCGCAAAAGGAATTGTATCGCAATGCCAGAGCGGATGAGATCTTGTTTGTTCAACAAGGCCAAGGACGCCTGATCACTCAGTTTGGAATTTTGCCATTCCGACCTATGGACTACATCGTCATTCCTAAATGCACGACCTATCACATGGAATTCGACATGGAGACCGGGAATCCGGATCTGTTGGTCATCGAAGCGAACGGGGACGTTGGCTTTCCTCCACGGTACCTCAATCCAGACGGCCAATTTCGACTCGGCGCGCCGTTCTGTGAACGGGACCTTCACGGCCCAATGGAGATCGGCACCCAAGATCGCGACGGGGAATGCGCGGTGCAAATCAAGGACGGTGAGAATTGGACGCGATACGTCATGGCCCACCATCCCTTCGATGCGGTCGGGTGGGATGGAATGGTCTATCCCTACACGTTCAACGCAGATGACTTTGAGCCCATCACGGGCACGATCCATCAACCACCACCCATCCATCAAACGTTTCAAGCGTCCGGCTTTGTGGTTTGCACTTTTGCCCCACGCATGCTCGATACACACCCTCAAGCCATCAAAGTTCCCTATGCGCACAGCAACGTTGAGTCCGATGAAGTGCTGTATTATGTGCGAGGACAATTCGGTAGCCGGCGCGGTGTCGAGGTCGGTTCGCTCACCTTGCATCCCCATGGCATTCCGCACGGTCCCCATCCTGGTACGATCGTTGCGAGCCGAGACATGAAGTTTACTGACGAGTTGGCGGTGATGGTCGACACATTTCGGCCTCTGCAATTGGCGGCGGCCGCCATCCCACTCGACGATCCCAACTACCCTTTCTCCTGGCGAGATTAGTTTATGCAAATCGACGTTTCGAAGACCGAAGTCGTTGCGGTGTACCAAATGCTGGTGGGGCTCGTTACCCCACGACCGATCGCGTGGGTGACAACCGTGTCTCCAACCGGAGTTGTCAATCTGGCCCCTTTCAGCTTTTACAACGCGTTCGGCGCGAATCCTCCGGTCGTTGTCTTTTCGCCAACCTTGAAACGCGATGGAGGAAAAAAAGATACGCTGATCAATATCGAATCGAATGGCGAATTCGTCATCAACGCTTCGACCGACAAACACGCCCAGCAGATCAATGCATCCAGCAAAATGCTTCTGCCTGACGAAAGCGAGGTAGAATTGATCGGCCAAAAGACCCTTCCCTCCATCCGGGTCAAGCCGCCTCGATTGGCCGATGTACCGTTCGCCCTCGAATGCAAATTGCTTCAGATCCTCCCAGTGGGAAATGGGCCGGTCTCCGCGAACTTAGTCATTGCCGAGATCGTTACGATGCACATCGACGACAACGTCCTCGACGAAAAAAAGCAGCCTGACCCTCGCAAAATCAACGCCATCGCTAGGCTTGGTGGCGAGTACTGGTGCCGAACTCAAGATCTCTTTCAATTGGAACGGCCGTAACCGAGGCGACGCGTTCCTCGGATCCAAACGCCCGCAGCCATGTGCTTTCATGCCCGAGCGAATTTCTCAAGAAGTACTTTTGTTGACTCACTCTTGGATGCAATACAGCTTGGTCCAACTGCGAAGAAACAACTGGTTGCCGACCGCGACCGGCGATGCATCGATGGAGTCTGGGATCGCGTTGATCGACACCGTGTCGAGTTCTTCGTTGTCGCGCAGAACGACGGTGGTTCCTCCGCGGCCTACAAAGTAGATATATCCGTTGGCAACCATCGGCGAAGCATACAGCGAGCCAATCTCCGGTATCCGGCGGCGATCGAAGAGCACCTTTCCTGTGCTTGCGTTGACGCAGCTCAATACATCCGAGTTGGCTTGAGTGAAGAACAGCCGAGTGCCGCTAATGACAGGGGACGGGACATAGGGAGTTCCTTTGCTGACCGTCCATTTCTCCATGCCCTTGCCGGTAACATCGCCGATGGAACCTAATGGGATAGCGACTGCACAAAAGCTGCGGTAACCGCTCATGCAAACTGCGGTGTCTTGAAAGCGAATAGGGGAAGGGATCGCGTTGGTGGATTGACCACCACAGGCCCAAAGCTCCTTGCCAGTGATTGCATCGTAGGCCCGTACTCGGTCGGTGCCGTTGACGACCAACATTGGCTTTCCTTCAAAAACGGTGGCAAGCGGCGTATTCCACGATGTCACTTCCGTGGGTCGCTCGACCTTCCATACTTGCTCTCCCGTCCGTTTGTTCAAAGCGGTGATAAAGGAACCTTCTTCTTGATCCCAGTTAATCACGAGCAGCTCTCCACTGAGAACAGGTGTTACCGCTTCTCCCCATCCCAATCGCGTTCGCATATTCCCCAGGTCAACTTTCCAAATCAACTCACCATCGAGCGAATAGCAAAAGAAGCCGCGAGAACCAAAAGAGACGTATAAACGTTCGCCATCGGTCGTGGGAGAACCTGCTGCGTAAGTATTCGTGTCGTGCTTGCCTTCGTGCGGAACCTCCTCCACGGCCACGCGGGACCAAATTAACTTTCCTGAAATCCGATCGAAGCTCGAAACGATGAAACGGTGGACAAACGCGTCGGGTACTGTCCTTGCTCGCTCGTCAGGAACAATGGGAGCAGGACTCTTTTGCGACGTCTTTTCGGCAGCCAAGACGAATATTTGGTCGCCCCAAACAATCGGTGTCGCAGTCCCCTCGCCGGGTACACTTGCGACCCATTTGATGTTGGATGAATTGTCCCAGCGGGTGGGCGGCTTCGCATTCGTACTGGCATTCCCGTCCGCCGTGGGGCCACGCCAATGCGGCCAATTCTCAACAGCTTGGGCTATTGCAGACAACTGCGTACAGATAAACAGAACAGTCATTCGTCCGATAAGATGCATCATGGTAGGTATTTATGGGAATGAACATTGGTTTTGAATCAGTAGGGTCAAAATTTTCGAGGAGGGACGCGTCAGGAAACTCCGATCCAAGTCGGCTCCCAGCCTTTGCGGTAGGGTTTATGGAGGAACCCTTGGGCCCGGGCATGGTTGGTGATTTTTAGCTCTTTCGCATTCCACAAAAGTTCCTCTTCCGGAAATCGAATGCCAATCGTGCCGAGCAATACTGCCTCAGTGAGCGGCGCCGCATAGTCAAAATGCGACGTTGTCTGGCCGACTCCCCGACACGCGTCAGACCATTGAACGTAGTGGTCTACTTCTTTGACAATGGGAATCGACGACAGTGGAAACTTCTCTTCCGGAAACAATCGTGGCATGGCAACGTGCGGGATGACCAACGTGCCCTTCTCGCCCAACAGAACCGAACCCGCGCTGGGCAGTTTGTATTCTATTGGCAAATCAGGAATCAGTTCACGACTGGGCGCTGCCCCCACAGCGTCAACCCAGGTGACCCGAAGCGTCGATGCTGATGTATACGGCGTGCCTGGGAAAACATATCGGAGCGTGGCGCGGTCGGTCCATGAGTCAGGCATTAGCATCGGTGCCGTGGCCTTGATCGAGATCGGCGCACTTAGTTTCAACGCGTTGAAAACTGGGTCCAAGATATGGCAGCCGAAGTCTCCAATTTGCCCCGTCCCAAAGTCCTGCCATCCTCTCCAGTTGAAGGGATGGTAGATCGCATCTTTGTACGGACGCTCCGGTGCAACTCCTTGCCATAGATCCCAACGCACATGGGCAGGTATGGGATCGCTCCCATCGGGGCGAGCGATGTGACGCGGCCAAGTTGGCGAGGTCCCTTGCCAAGCATGCACCTCCTTGACTTTGCCAATCAATCCTAGGTGAACGATATTGACTGCCGTACGGTAAGCAGAGTGGGACTGTATTTGATTGCACATTTGAGTCACCGCTTTAAATGATTTGGCTGCCAACTGCATTTGGCGAGCTTCAAAAACCGTATGGGTCAAAGGCTTCTGGCAAAAGACATGCTTTCCAAGCTGCATAGCCGCCATCGCGATGGGCGCGTGCATGAAATCGGGTGTCGATACGAGAACACCTTGAATGTCCTTGGAGTCATCGAGCAATTTTCGCCAGTCTTCATATCTCCTTGCGGTGGCGTATTTTTCAGCGGCTTGGCCCATATGGCTCTTTGAACTGTCGATGTTGCACAGCCCCACGACTTCCACGTCGGGACTTGCCGCGACTCCAGTCAAATCGCTCCAACCTTTGCCACCTGTTCCTACACTCGCAATCCCCAAACGGCCATTGGCTCCATACAGGCGAGAATATCGAAAAGCGGGAAGAGTGATCGCAGCACCAGCAAGAGCCGCGGATTTCAAAAAGGATCGACGATCTGAGTGCATTCCAAAACTCCGAGGGGAAACGGCAGGCAAGATGAATAGCAGCGAATCGGGAGCGTTCAGTGAGAAGCCACGGCAGGACGACCAAGCCGTCCTATGTTTATTACCACAACGGCGCAAGCCGTCCAGTCTTTTTTAGGCGAGCAGCAGGCTGAAACATACCAGCCGTAGTTTGGGACCATTGTCCCGAACGAACAAACGGACGGGACAAAGGTCCCATCCTACGGTAGTAATGATCCTGCCGCTCGCCTTACCGCAACGGCGCAAGCCGTCCAGTGTATCGGGAATGGAGCGAAACTTTGTTTGGAACGTAAAGGATCAGCTTATGAAACTCGAGAGCTTTTCTTTTAGTTGGAGGAGCAACGCCTTCAACGCATCACCCACGCCTGGAAGGGCTGAGATCTTTTCCATAATAGGGCTGAGCAGTTCTAGCTTTGCCTTGATGATGCCACCCATCATGGTGCGTTGTGCATCGGGCAAAGCGCTGATCGAAAGTCCGAGTCCATCTACTTTGGACGCCAGATCTTTGAGCGATGGCATAGCCGCTTCGGCGCCCTGCGAGTCTTGAATGGCGCTGAGCGTTGAAGTCAGTCCATCCATCATCCCGTCGATACTGGATTTGACGGTATCGGTGGCCGCGCTGGCTGCTTGGTTTACCGTGCTTGTCGCTTCCTGCATCACGCCTGCTGCTGGGCGATTTGCATCGGTTCTCCTGTCCGGTGCCACCTCAGCTTCTTTCTTTCCATTAGTGAAAAAGAAGATTGCAGCAGCGACGATGGCAGCGAGGACGGCGCCGGGAACCAAAAGCTTGCCCAGCCCGCTTCCAGCCTCCGAAGCAACTTGATTTGCGGAACTTGATACGTTGGCCGCGAGCGATTGGAAGCCTGTAATCGAATCGAGCGATAGCCCTTTGGGCATTGCCGCTGAGATATTGCCTTTCTGTTCGTCAAATAGTTTTGTGATGGCTGCACCATCGGGATTCGCACCTTGGAACGAGGATCCCACGGTGGCTAAAACCATCGGTGCCAAATACCCTAGAGCTGACTTAACGATTGCAACGTTGATCCCCGTAAACTTGGCAACGACCGTTGCGATCCCATCAACCACACTCCCACCGAGCAGTCCGCTGAGCATCCCTCCCCCGCCGCTCATCGCGTTGCTGCCTAGCATCTTGCCGAGGTCGCCGAAGTCGTTGGAGTCCATCCCGTTGATCGTTTTCGCAAGCTTGTCCGCACCCGATTTGGTGGACGCCATAGAGCCCATTCCCGAAAGCACGCTCGGCAAGCCGGCGCCGAGAATCTTACCCATGTCGGACTCTTTTGCTCCAATCATGCCACCGAGCTTTTTGCCAACATCACCCATCAGTTGCTCTTTGAGCATTTCGACTAAGTTCATTTTTTTCGCCTTCAACAGAAAAGATCTTCAATGGACAGAGAAAGTGAATATACCAAAATTAGAAAAGGATTCGATGAGATGGACCGGTTGAGCAGAGCAGGCCTATTGCCGTTTAATGATGTAGTGGTCGTTCGGGCTGCAACGCCTTGGTGGTTATTTCTCGACATCCGGAAATGGATAGCAAACTTTAGAATAACGTTTTAAAAAGTTCGCAAAACTCTATTTCTAGTACAGCCTCCATGCTGATAACCGAAAAGTGAGGCAATTGCCTTTCGTCGGGTCGCTCCAAACCCGTTGCTTGTTTGTGTTTTTCCTGGCCTGCCGCTCCAACGATTCGGCTGGGAACTCCAACAACACCAACCGCAACAACCCGATTCCAACCCATCCTGCTAAGTCTTACCGTGGAGAAGTGTTTATGCGCACCCTCGTTGCAGCCGCTATATTGATAGCGGCTTGGTCGTCGATCGCTCCGGCAAACCAACTAACGAATCTATTCAAAACTTCTAATCATGATTTCGGAACGGTCGCCCGCGCCGCTAAAACCGAGTATCGTTTCACTTTCGAGAACCCTTACAATCAAACCATCCACGTTCGAAGCGTCCGGACATCGTGTGGTTGTACGACACCGCTGGTAGAAACCGAAACCGTTCCTCCAGGCGCCCGTGGGAGCATATTAGCCAAGTTTAATACGGGCACCCACACGGGCGCACGAGCCGCCACATTAACAGTCACGTTTGATAAGCCCACGTTTTCAGAAGTGCAGCTTCACGTCAAAGGCTACATTCGTTCCGACGTGGTGTTCCAGCCCGGGGAAGCAACCTTTGGCAACATCCAGCAGGGGAGTGCCAAGACCATCGAGGTCGCAGTGGACTATGCAGGCAAGCCAGCTTGGCAAATCAACTCGGTGACGTCGAGCGATGGGTTTATCACTGCCGTGCCAACGGAGATCTCGCGGCAGAACGGTCGCATTCGCTATTCTCTCGCTATTTCCATTTCTGCCGAAGCGCCCGTTGGGCCATTGGAGAGCGAGTTGGTCATTCACACCAATGACCGCAATTTAACCACCGTCCCGCTCCGATTGATGGCCAACATCTCTCCGGAAATCTCCGTTTCACCGCAAACCTTATCGCTTGGTGACATCGTCCAAGGAGACCCGATCAAGCAGCTTATCGTGCTCAAGGGGCATCAGCCCTTTTTGATAAACTCCGTGGAAAGCGACGAGTTTGATATCGAGATCAGTCTCAGTGAAGACAAGAAAACCCTCCATGCACTTCCTTTGATCTTGAAGCCTAAGGCAACCGATTTTGGAACGGAAATCAAAGGGCGGATTCGCTTCCGGACCGATTTGCCTGAAAAGCCCCAGATCGACGTTGGTACTGTATTTCGGATCAAGGCGACGTCCGCAAAGTAGGTTGGATCTGATTTTCTTTTTTGCTGCTGCAACAGCGTTTGCAGTGGCTTTGCGATAATATTTTACAAAAGAAGGTCCAATCTCCTGAAAGTGGGGTTGGACCAGTTTGACCAATTGGTGGGTTGCGTCTACTCTCATGGCGTTTCGATACCATCTACCGAAACGCTGGACCGATGAACCTGTATTACGACGAACGCGACGACTCGGTCCATCAGACCGAGCGCCGCGGCATCTTTCAAGCGAGTCGTCGCACATCGCTCGACGAGTCGACGGGC
>JANODW010000002.1:0-3852 GCA_031412875.1 Pirellula sp.
GCGGCGGCGATCGCTTAGGCAACCATGCCTGGGCCCTGGGGGGCCTGTACCAGCCGGAAACCAAGCTTTGGAGCGGCTCCATGGGCTACGTGAACATGCAGTTAGCGCCCTTCATTGTTGGCCTTGGCATCAGCCAGCTGCACTACCGCGAAAATGGTCCGCTCGATACATTGCTTGATCGAGAACACCGCGCGCGGGGCCTCGAAGGCGCGCATCGTGGGGCGGCTCGTCGCGAGGGAAAAATCGAGAGTAGTTCGGCGGATGAACAAGTTTCGTCGTTCCCTCGGGACCCTCGATGCGAACCGAGTGGATTTCAAAGCGAGCGAACGTTGCTTCCCCCGAATTGTTGGGCTCTTGGTCTTGTTCGGTCGCGACAGGAATCAATTCGAACGACAGCTCATGCTTGCCCGCCGTCCACTCCTCGGTGAAAGGATAGGCAATGAGTTTATGTTCGTCCCAACCATATTCGTTCTTGCTGCGTTCTTGTCCATCAACCCGATAGACAATCGTGTAACGGGACGCATCAAACTCGAACGATCCATGCAGCTTGATGCTCACATCGACTTTGTATTTGCCGTCTGTTTCGATATTCACAGCGCGAACGACGGTAGTCGGCTTTTTAGACGACAAGCTTTCCCCGCTTTGCTTTCCCTCGGCGGCTTGAAAATCACGGCCGTTGAGTTCTTGTGTCGGAAGCATCCAAGTGGATCGCGGGACCGCTCTTTCGACAACTTGCTGAGCCGCGAAGAGGTATTTTTCCATCAGCAGAGGGGAGAAACTAAGCGCTTCGCTGACATTGTCAAAACCGAATCCTGAATCGTCAGGCGGAAACAGGATGGTGGCGTCGTACTTGATCCCCATGAGGTCCGAAACGGTGTTTCCGTATTCCGCGCGATTGAGCCGTCGGACGGTCATTCGACCCGGGTCGATATCTTGCGGATCAATTCCAAAGGCTCGAAACTTGATCCACTTCGCCAACGTCTCCAACTGTTTCTCCGACGGACGCTCGTTTCCCACGGGGGGCATCACATGCGAACGAACGTTCTTTAACACGTTCCACCAAATGGCTTGGCTGGCGATCGATTCCTCATCGGATAGCGACGCGTCGAAGGACAGGTTGCCCTCGCGCGAATCGCCCGAATGGCATTCAAAACAATGCTCTTTGAGAATGGGAACGATGTGGCGTTGGTAGTCGAGCGTCTCGTCCGCGAGGGTGGAGCCGATCGGCAACCAAGCGACCCAAACAAATGGAATCCAAAAAGATGATCGCAATTTATTTTCGCTCCCGTTCCTAGCAAGGTCCCGAAATGAGAAGCCTCATCCGGTCCATTGTAACGCCCCGCGGGTCCGGCTACACCTGAGATGGGGGGGTAGGCTCTTGATTTAGGGCCGATTGCTTTTTTACGCGGGCTGGATGGAATCGGCTCCTCCGTCCTGTTTCGGGCGGTGATTGCTCGATTTAGGGGAAGCCACACCCGGTCTCGTCATCGGTTCCAGCAGATCAATTGCCGTCGACTAAACTTTACTTGTGTCTTCCCCAGTATCTTTGCTTTTGTTTTTATTGAAAAGCAGTTTTCGGATAGGCCAGGTCACGGTCAAAAAAACCATGTTGACGGTGTTGGCAAAGAGCGCAAAGAGGTGTCGGAAAAAGATGGCGATGGGGCGCATGGTGGCTTTGACCAACGGGAATCGTTCGTAGGCGAGATGTCCCAGGATGATTGCGAAAATGCCACCGAATTTTACAGGCTTTTGGATGTGATAATGCCCGTGATCTTCGTGAATCACTTTGTAATCCAATCCGAACAGGGAAAGTTCTGGCAAGGACGCCCAGTCCCAATACAGTTCGACGCAGAGCAAACCCCCGACGAATCCGACCAGTAGGAAGGCAGTGTGTTCCAGCCAGGGATGGAGTTCGATGAGTCGAATGCAATATCCTGCGACCAACCGCAGAGTTAGGATTCCGATGGTCACACCGAGGTAGACCAGATAGATGTTGGTTCGCGCGAACGCTACGGCGGCCACCACGTTATCAAAACTGAGGCTGAGATCGAGCAGGGCGATCATCGTGATGGTCTTGGCGAAGCTTTGTGGGATTTTGAATCCCTTTTCGGAATGCTTTTCGTACTCTTCTTCTTCCGCAAAATGATTGCACATCAACCAAATCAGATAACCGGCCCCCAACGCCATCAGCCAGACGTTGTCGATAATGTAAGACGCGAGCAACAATGCCAAGATTCGAAAGCCATAGGCGCCTGCGTACCCGATTGTGACTGCGAGTTTGCGTTTTTTTTCCTCGAGGTGCGAGGCCATTGCGGCGATGGCCAGAGCATTGTCCACCGACAATAGCCCTTCGATAATCACCAGCGAGATCACCACATACGCTGCTTCCTTCGTAAACATCGACGAAAAGTCAGCTTGTGCGATCATTTCAAATAGCATGGACGGTTAACCTAGGTCAAAGCTTGTATGGCGGGTGATGTGTGGACCAGCTGATGTTTCGCAACTTCGTTGTGAATTCTAGCTGTTTTCGAATGGGAGTCCAAATTTTTAAGCTTTGGGTCCGTCACTGGTGAACTTGATGCCGAGTTCTTTCAATTGTTTGGCAGAGACTTCGGACGGAGCGCCCATCATCAAGTCTTCGGCCTTTTGATTCATCGGGAACAAAATCACTTCGCGAATGTTGGGTTCGTCAGCGAGCAGCATCACGATCCGGTCAACGCCGGGTGCTGAACCACCGTGCGGCGGAGCGCCGAACTTAAAGGCGTTGATCATGCCGCGGAATTTTTCATCAACCAGACTGCGTTCGTATCCGGCCAGTTCGAAGGCTTTGTACATGATCTCAGGTTTGTGGTTTCGAATCGCTCCTGAGGAAAGTTCGATACCGTTGCAGACGATGTCGTATTGGTAAGCCAGGATGTCGAGCGGGTTCATGGAGGTGAGCGCTTCCATCTCTCCTTGTGGCATCGAGAAGGGGTTGTGGCTAAAGATGACCTTTTGTTCGACTTCATCGAACTCGTACATTGGGAAGTCAACGATCCAGCAGAATTTGAAGGTGTTTTGTTCGATCAAATCGAGTTCGGTGCCGACGCGTGTTCGGGCAAGGCCGGCGAGCTTGGCTGCAACCAACGGCTTGCCGCAGGAAAAGAAAACGCCGTCATCGGGTCCTAGACGCATCTGTTTGACGAGTTCGGAGACCCGTTCCGGTCCGAGGTTTTTGGCGATGCCGCCGCCCCCTTCCCCCCCTTTGAAGTTGATATAACCCAGTCCGGCGAAGCCTTCGTCTTTGGCCCATTGGTTGGTGCTGTCGAAGAAGCTGCGAGCACGCACACCGGCGCCGGGAGCAGGTATAGCGCGCACGACGGACCCTTCTTCGATGGCTTTGGCGAAGACAGCGAACCCGCCGCCCCGGAAAATCTCGGTCACGTCCGAGATTTCGATGGGGTTGCGCAGGTCCGGTTTGTCGTTTCCATACTTGAGCATCGAATCCTTGTAGGTGATGCGAGGGAACGGAGGCTTGGTCACTTGACGCTCGCCGGCGAATTCATCGAACACGCCGTGAAGCACCGGCTCGATGGCGGCGAACACGTCGTCTTGGGTGACGAAGCTCATTTCGAAATCAAGCTGATAGAATTCGCCTGGGGACCGGTCGGCCCGCGCGTCTTCGTCACGAAAGCATGGCGCGATTTGAAAATAGCGATCAAATCCAGCGACCATCAGCAACTGCTTGAACATCTGCGGGGCTTGGGGCAAAGCATAAAATTTGCCGGGGTGGATACGGGACGGGACCAAGAAGTCGCGGGCACCTTCGGGGCTGGAAGCGGTCAAAATCGGGGTTTGGAATTCGGTGAATCC
>JANODW010000003.1:0-5075 GCA_031412875.1 Pirellula sp.
ATCCACAAAGAGGATGGGCCTAGCGCCACCGGTCAGGACCTCGTCCTTGGCCCACTGCAATGCTTCTCTCAGCTCCTTGATACCGCTCGTGACGGCATTGATTTGACGGAATTGCGCTCCGGTTTCAATCGCCAGGAGGTGGGCCAACGTCGTCTTTCCGGTCCCGGGCGGCCCATAGAAAATGACCGACTGCAAGCGTTTTGCTTGAATCAGCCGGTGCAGCAATTTACCTGGAGAAAGAAAATGCGATTGGCCAACAAATTCGGATAGCCTTTTGGGCCGCAATCGGGCGGCCAAGGGCAGCGACTTCTCCCGGTTAGCATTTTCGGCATGTGCAAACAAATCCATTGACATTCCCTAAAGCGAAACCACCAATGGCCGCTTGTTGATTTCCATCGAACTCTCTCACCGGTTGCAAGGATATTCTACCCAGCTTCTTTCCGTGGGTTGTCCAGCGGCTAAAATAGTTGGTGCCTGTGCCTCTATCCTTTAACCGAGCGGCAGGGTCATTACTACCGTAGGATGGGACCTTTGTCCCGTCCGTTTGTTCGTCCCGTCCGTTTGTTCGTTCGGGACAATGGTCCCAAACTACGGCTGGTATGTTTCAGCCTGCCGCTCGCCTTACTGAGCCTATATCATTTTGGAGAAATACTATGAGGTTGTTCTCGCATAGTCCAGGTTTGACTTTTCTGTTCGCCCTAATGTTGCTGCTGAACGCATCGCAAAGGACGTTTGGCCAATCGGAATCTCCTAGTGCCAAAGCGTTTGATGCAAAGGGCGGTTCCACAAAATCCTCCGAGCCCCCAATGCTAGAGATCGCCACCTTTGGCGGCGGCTGCTTTTGGTGTGTGGAAGCGGTGTACCAACGCGTCGATGGTGTAAAAAGGGTCGTCTCCGGCTACAGCGGTGGCCACGTTCCCAACCCTACCTCTAAAGCAGTTTGCACGGGACTGACAGGACATGCGGAAGTCTGTCAAATCGCCTTCGACCCGTCGGTGGTGTCTTTCGAAGAACTGCTGATCATTTTCTTCAAGACACACGATCCGTCGTCCTTGAACAAACAAGGATTGGACGAGGGCACTCAGTACCGATCAGTTGTATACTACGCAGACGAAGCCCAACGTTTGGCGACGGAGAAAATCAAAGCCAAACTGCTCTCAGAAAAAGTCTTCCGAAAAATCGTTACCGAAATTAGCCCACTCGCAGACTTCTATCCAGCAGAAGCCTACCATCAAAACTATTTCGCCTCTAATCCAGGCGATCGCTATTGCATGAGCGTCATCAATGACAAAGTGGCCAAGTTCGAAAAACTATTCAAGGAAAATAGCAAATTGCAAAAAGAACGCGAAGCCAAAAAGAAAGCGAAAAAATAGTTGCCGGCCCGTCAAAGATCCCATCCCATTTCACACTCTTTGACGCACTGCAGCTATCTCAAAATGAACAGCACTGGACCGAAACTTTTGTTTAATGAATGCATTTTGGCTACTCGGATTTTGGTCGGTGTTTGGTGCGCAGTCCATTGCATTGCCCTGTCTGCGGTTGCTGATGAGCACGTATGCCATTGGGCTCAAAGCGCCATTGTGGTGGATGGGGTCGCCGATGAGGAAGCTTGGGCCAATGCGCCCGTCATCGATCGATTTCGTATTCCTGGCAATCCTGCAAGCATTCCGAACACCGCAACCCGCGCGAGGCTTCTTTGGGATCGGCAGTTCCTCTACTTCTTTGCAGAACTAGACGACGTCGACCTTTTTGCGGATGTTACCGAGCACGATGGCAAGACATGGAATAACGATGTCTTTGAGATGTTTTTCAAGCAGACTCCCGTCGCTTCTGGATACTACGAATTTCAAGTCAACGCGGCTGGGACCAAAACGGAACTGTTTCTTCCCAATCGAGACGGCGGAGGCTTTGATGCATTCCATGCGAGCAATGATTTCCATTGGACGACCAAAGTACGTTGCCACGGAACGTTAAACGAACGCGAGGACCGAGACCAGTCTTGGTCCGTCGAAGGCCGAATCCCGTGGTTCGACTTGATGCCCACCGGCGGTCGTCCAGATATCGACGAAATCTGGCAGTTCGCCCTCTGCCGCTATGACTACACCCGCGATCGCGAGCCTGAACTCAGCAGCTCTGCTCCTCTTACTCAACCTAGCTTTCATCGCTGCGAAGAATACTCCACCCTACGCTTCGCATCGACAAGCGAAACCCATGAAGGAATGCAGGCGCTGCGACATCGTCCGCATTTTGCCAACTCCAAAGTCATCGGCTCTCCGGATCCAGCGTTGCCATACCGTGCCGTACGGGCTTATCCCCAGCTCCACTTGGAGTGGCCTGTCGATGTTCAAGTCGAACCGGGCAGCCAACGTTTCCTGGTGATCGAAGAACAAGGTCCCTATGGACCGACAAAGCTGATGCGCACCTCAGAGGCATCCCAACACACCGAAATGGAAATGCTCGTCGATACCAAAGGGGTTGCCTACAACATCGTTTTTCATCCCAAGTTTCTTGAGAACGGATTCTTTTATGTCGGAAGCAATGGAAAGACTGGAAGCGATCCGCACAAAAGCCGTATCACTCGCCATGCATTGTCCAGAACCGCTCCCTTCGGATTGATAGGAGAACCGGTCACGATGATCGAATGGGAGTCCAATGGACACAACGGCGCGGCGGCAACCTTTGGCAACGACGGCATGATGTACGTCACATCAGGCGACGGGACGTCGGATTCCGATGCCAAGGTGACCGGTCAAGACCTATCGCAGATGCTCGCCAAAGTCATGCGTATCGATGTGGATCATCCATCGCCCGAAAAGCACTATTCTGTCCCCACCGACAATCCCTTTGTCGGTCTTTTCAATGCGGTCCCTGAAACATGGGCCTACGGACTACGCAACCCATGGCGCATTACCACCGACCGAAAGACCGGTCACCTTTGGGTAGGTAACAATGGTCAAGACATGTGGGAACAAGTCTACTTGCTTGAACGCGGCGCCAACTACGGTTGGTCGGTATTCGAAGGAGGTCATCCCTTTTATTCCAAACGGCAACTCGGTCCGACGCAGCATGTTTTGCCCACAGTCGACCATCCCCACAGCGAAGCCCGCTCGTTGACCGGTGGGGTGGTTTACTACGGGAGCAAACTGCCAGAACTCGTGGGGGCTTATATCTATGGTGACTATTCGACCGGCAAGATATGGGCGATCAAGCACGACGGAAAGTCGATCCTTTGGCACCGAGAGATTGCGGATACCCCCTTTCAGATATCTGCGATCTCTCTCGATCCTGAAGGAGAACTGATCGTCGTCGACCATCGCGGCGACAAGCAGGGCGGGTTGTACCATTTGGAGCCATCGTCCACCCAAGCACACATCAAGCCCGACGCGGAATCGCCCGACGTTCATTTCCCCCGCTTGTTGAGCGAGACGGGGCTCTTTGAGCAAGTGGCTGGGCATCGGGTCAAAAAGGGTCTGATCCCTTACAGCGTCAACGCTCCCTTTTGGTCTGATGGGGCATTGAAATCGCGATTCATCGCGCTTCCGACTGATGGGCAAATTGAGATTCCCGACCAGTGGGCTTGGCAGTTCCCAGACAAGACCGTCATCGTCAAATCGTTTGCATTGGAAAGTGTTGTTAACGATCCTGCCCCTAAGCGATGGATCGAGACTCGCTTGATGGTGAAACAGCAAGGGGAATGGGTTGGTTATTCGTATGCTTGGAACGCGGATCAGTCGGATGCGGAGCTGGTCGACGCAGCAGGACGCGATCAAGATTTCGTTCTTGGAGACTCATCAGGAGAACGGATTCAAAGATGGCATTATCCCAGCAGGACCGAGTGCATGGTTTGTCATACGAGAGCAGCTGGATACCTGTTGGGCCTGACCACCGTTCAAATGAATCGAGAGCACGAGTACGAGCTTAACGAGCCAGAACGCTCGGTCCGGTCGAATCAATTAGAAGCTTTGGAAGGCATGGGGATTCTCAAAACAAACTGGGCCGCTCAAGCCCAAGAATCGCTGCGTGAAAATTTGCAAGCGGCTGGCCATTCCAACGAAAAAATTGAAAAGCAACTCAACCAGCTTGTCGGCAGCAAAGGCCAGCGAACCGTCCCGAATAGCAGGCTGTTAGGAAAGCCAGGGAGCGAACATCGCAAGCTCATCGACCCATACGATTCCTCGGCGGATCTGGCAGAGCGAGCCCGATCTTTCTTGCATTCCAACTGCGCATACTGCCATATCGAAGCTGGCGGCGGCAACGCCAAAATGAATCTTTCGTATTACGCCAGTTTAGCTCAAATGAATATCATCGACGTCGAACCGAATCATCATTCCTTTGAAAAGTCGACAGCCAAGCTAATCGCGCCGGGGTCGCCGGATCGGTCCGTACTGCTGCATCGAATGGGGATTCGCGGTCCAGGCCAAATGCCGCAGCTTTCGACTAGTCAAGTAGATGACAAGGCCGTGCAAATGCTAAAGGAATGGGTCCTCGGGATGCGATAGTGCTTTGTTCTGCGGGCTTGTCCGAAGACATGCGCTTCCTTCAGATCGCTAGGTGGGTCTCCCAGATACCTTGACCGATCTATGGACGCCCGCTGCCTCCAGTCACCCCGGGGAGCCTGATTGTTACAATTTGCCCGTTGCTTCATAATCAGTGCTGGCTTCAAGATCTCTGGCACCCAGACCGCATCTGACTCTGCGTCCCTCCGCGACCTCTGCGGTTAAAGAAAAGAAATTCGATGCGGGACATTTTGAAACACAGAGACACAGAGATCACAGAGGTAAAGTGTCGCCTGTTCTTCTTTGTGTCCTCCGTGGCTCTGTGTTTCAATCTTAACACCGACCCGTGCCTAGGCGAGCGGCAGGCTGAAGCCTACCTGCCGTAGTTTGGGAACATTGTCCCGAACGAACAAACGGACGGGACAATGGTCCCATCCTACGGTAAGAATCCCCACCCAACTCGTTCTTCCGTCTTGCGTGCGCTGCCGTCACAGAGCTTTTCGCAAACTGCTGCCAAAAAGATTCTCTTCTGACGTCCGTTGACGTACTCAGCGAAGCGGTACTCGTACTCGATCGCTT
>JANODW010000004.1:0-3982 GCA_031412875.1 Pirellula sp.
GTTTCCACGCGAGGTTTGTGTCGAATTTGGCAAATCCCGCGATGGATTCAATCCCCGGCAAACGCGGCGAACGGATTCTCGGTACGCTGTTAATGCAATTGGCTACAATACCGGTTTTCGACGTTTGAATACCAAACTCAATTGGGAAATGGGATATGCAAATCAATCGGCGCGATTTTGGCATTTTGGCAGGGGCAGGGGTAGGTGCAGTGGCAACTGGGCTGCCCATGGGGCAGGCGGCTTGGTCGCAACGCAAACGGATCGCATTTCTTGGAACCGAAGTCAGGCAGCATTCTCATGCGCAGCATTTTTTGGATCGCCATGCGATGGGTTACACCTATTCGGGAAAGTGGCAAGAACCCAGGTTTGATATCGCCTCGGTTTTTATCGACCAGTTTCCCGAGGGGGACTTGGCCAAACAACGGATTTCGAAGTACCAATTGCGAGCCTACACGAGCGTAGAAGAAGCATTGACGTTGGGGACGTCCAAGCTTGCTGTGGACGGTGTCGTGATCATCGCAGAACACGGAGATTATCCGATGAACGAAAAGGGCCAGCGCCGCTACCCCCGCTACGACTGGTTCAAGAAAGTAGTCCGAGTGTTTGAAGATTCAGGTCGAAGCGTTCCGGTCTTCAATGACAAACATTTGTCGACAGTGTGGTCGGAATGCAAGGAGATGGTCGAAGATTCGAAACGCTTGCAGTTTCCTTTTTTGGCCGGCTCATCCCTGCCCGTCACTTGGCGGTTGCCAGCGACGGAAATCGCTATCGACACTCCGATGAAGGAAAGTGTTTGCGTGTGCTATGGAGGGGTCGACAGCTACGACTTCCATGGCTTGGAAACAGCCCAGTGCATGTCCGAGCGACGACTGGGAGGCGAATCAGGAGTCAAGCGGGTGGTAGCTGTGAAGGGAGAACGCGTATGGCAGGAATTAGAACAAGCAGAACGTGCCGACACGCAACGTCTTTTCGTGGCGGCCCTAACACGCAGCCATAATTTGCCCGTGGAAGGAGGGTTTCCAACGGCGCCGGTCACTTATCAATGGGCAAAGCAAGCGATGCGAGACACGGTGACCGCCTATTTGATAGAGCACAACGATGGGTTTAGGACCGGGATGTTTCTGTGCCCGATTCGCGACTTTAACTATGCCGGCTTGAGATCCGACAACGGTGAGGTCGTTTCGTGTCAGATGTATTTGCCCATGCCAACGCATGGTTCAACCACAGCGGATTTTTTCAATCCGTTGGCGCGGCATATTGAAGACGTCGTATTGACCGGGAAAACCCCGTATCCCATCGAACGCACCTTATTGACCTCGGGATTGGTTATCGCAGCGGTCGACTCGCTATTTCAAAAACAAGTGGCGATCGACACCCCTCACCTCGCCGTCAAGTACAAAGCCAACGCCCATTCCGCGTTTTGGCAGGTTTGAACGAAGACAGCCTTCGCGTAAAATTAACCGTTTCTTCACAATCGCCCGCTAGTGATTTCCTGGCTTTCTGAAACAATTGCGTGGTGAATTGCTGTCAATCCTCTGGAGGCTCGTATGTCATCACCAATCGTTGTAATCAAACGTCACTACCCTGTAGTGATTGCGCTCCTGATGGTTGGGATACTGGCGGGTTCCAGTTTCGCTCAGGCCAAAGTCGATCCCAAGCTGCCGAAGTACAAACCGGTAGCCGGGCTCTCGGGTCAGATCAAGTCGGTCGGCTCGGACTCGATGAATAGTTTGATGACTCAGTGGACCGAGAAGTTCAAAGAAGTTTACAAAGGGGTCCGCACGGAAGTGGAAGGCCAAGGTTCGTCGAAAGCGATGCCGGCGTTGATTGAGGGGGCCGCAAGTTTTGGACCGATGAGTCGAGATATCAAAGCCAACGAAATTGCAGACTTTGAGAAGAAGTTCGGATACAAGCCGGTGCTATTGCCGACCAGCATCGATTTGCTTGCGGTTTATGTCAATCGCGACAATCCATTGGAGAGCCTTACGATCGAGCAGTTGGATTCGATTTTTTCTAGCACGCGAAAAATGGGCGGCGAAGCGATCGAAAAATGGGGGCAGTTAGGTCGGACCGGCGACTACGAGAACGAAGCGATTGCTTTATTCGGCCGCAATGCTGCTTCGGGGACGTATGGTTTCTTTAAAGAGAAGGCTTTAGGCAACGGAGACTTTCGAGATCGCGTCAACGAGCAACCGGGCAGTACCGCCGTCATTGCATCGGTGGGTGAGAATCGGTTTGCGATGGGATACAGCGGCATAGGTTATCGCACCGAAGCGGTCAAACCATTAGCGTTGTCGCCCAAGAAAGGGGAGCCGGCCATCGAACCGTCTGAGGAAAACGCTTACAATGGCAAGTACCCCTTGGCACGCTACTTATTCATTGCCGTCAACTACAAACCGACCAGCAAACTGGAGCCGCTCCGCAAAGAGTTTATCAAGTTCATATTCAGCAAAGAGGGTCAAGAAATAGCGGTCAAAGATGGCTATTTCCCCGTGGACTCGAAGACGGCAGCCAAAGCTTTGAAGATGGTTGGCATCGACCCTTGAGCTGGGGCGAACCCAACTCTGCCACCGATTCCTCTTATCGTGTGACAAAGCATCACCGTGTGATAAAACATCTGTGAACGATTCACAAACCCCAGCAAATCGAAATCGCCGCGACCGAAATTCTTCGTGGTGGGTGCGCGTTTCGGATCGAGTTGCAAAGCAAGTGATCACGGTCGGCGGGGTCGGCACGATCCTGGTTGTGATGCTGGTGGTGTTGGTTTTGTTGGCGAACGTATTTCCTTTGTTTCAAAAGAATACGGCTGAGTTCCTAACCAATGTACGTTTGAACGAAAGCGTCTTGTCCGACAACGTCCCTTCACCTGACCAGTTGCCCAGCACGGTGAAAAATACGGGTGAGGTCGATGGTCTCAAAACGGACGCGGCCGTGCCCGTCGGTTGTGGTGTGGATGAGTATTGTGAATTGATTTGGGTGCTCCACCGCGACGGAAGCTTAACCGTCCATTCGATTGCGACGGGCAAGGTGCTCAGTAGGCATGCAGCGGACGTCGATCCGTCGGCCGAACCGCTGGGCGCACTTGAATGTTGTGCGATTGCAGACAATGACGCAAGCATGCTCGCAGGCTATTCCAAGGGATCGGTTCGTCCGATAACACTGCGTTTTCAAATGGAATTTGTTTCACTCGCGGACGTTCCCAAGGAAGTTGGTTTGGACGATCGGGCGCGGGCGGTGGTGAGCGATGGGATCGTATACCGATTGATGCCAAGCGGGTTGGTACGTAAGCAGCAGGTTAGCGAAGTCGTATTCCATCCAACGATCGCGATTTCTAACGCACCGATCGTTTGTGTGGATTGGCGAAATCCGCAAGCGGCATCGAGTTTTGATGAGTCACAATCGTGGGCATGGGGAGCAACGGATGGCGAAACCATCGCGTTGGGAACAATCGACAACAAGGTAAATGGTTTTTCAGGTGCCATCACGCAAGAAACGACTACTTGGCGTCATCAACCGTCGGAGTCCGAACGCGCCGCGGGGTGGATTGGTTTGATGGTCGGATCGCGATCCGAGCAGATTCAAACGCTCGACTCCAAGGGGAAGGTCGTTGTTTGGGTTCCTTCGGAGGACAAACAACTCGCTCCGGGAATGCAATTCAAAACGCTGGCTGGGAGCGAGAGCAAGCCAGTCACTTCGGTACCCTTGTTGGGGCGTTCGACACTCTTGGTGGGAAGCGAATCGGGACACATCGAGAGCGTCGCCACAACGGCGACAAGCAGCGGACAAGAATTGCGATCCATCCATCGCTTTGGTGGTGATCACGGTCCTGTTTTAGCTTTGTCGGCGTCCCCTGAGAGCCGGATCGTCGCTGCCCAATACCAAGACGGGACCGGAGCGTTGTATTATGTTCCAACCAATCAAGAGTTGGTCTCCTGGAAGTCGCAGCCCCAAGGAGGTATTCAAAACCCGCGTCGTATTTTTT
>JANODW010000005.1:0-2408 GCA_031412875.1 Pirellula sp.
AAATTAGTTGCTCAACACCTGTGCACCCCTTTGTTCCAAAGGCTCCCGCAGCCTGCCCAAGCGGCAGTCGGAACCAAAGGTTCGGCGCGTGAATGGCCCGAGCATGGACCGAGGGTTGCAGTGATCGGCGCAGGGCTGGCGGGAATCAATGCGTCGTTGCATTTGGCCCGTCATGGCTGCCGCGTAACTTTGTTGGAATCCAAACATCGCATCGGCGGTCGGGTGGGATCGTTTGTGGATTCCGAGACGGGGCAACCGGTGGATTACTGCCAGCACGTTGGGATGAATTGCTGCTCGACGCTCAAACGCTGGATAGAAGATACGCATCAGACCCCGAACTGGATCGAACAAGATACGCTTCACTTTGTATCGGCGCAAGGCAAGAAAGTTCGCGTGGCGGCTTGGCCGTTACCGGCCCCGTTCCATCTTGCAGGCTTGCTATTTCGCTGGCCCCAGCTCCGGCTGACAGATCGTTTCCGAGTCGGGATCGCATTGCTACGTCTCATGCGACTCAATCGCAATCAAAACACCATGACCCAGTTGGCGATCGAGTGGTTGCGAGCCAACGGACAAAATGATCGTTGCATTCAGAACTTTTGGGCAACCATCTTGGTCAGTGCCTTGGGAGAGCAAGTCGATCGCGTCACGTTGAGAGCAACTCACAAAGTGCTCATCGATGGCTTTGCAAAGGAGCGCACGGCATTTCATTTGCTCGTTCCAAGTCGGCCGTTATCAGAGCTTTTGGATAGAAAGGTTGCTCCGCAGCTACGCCATTTGGGAGTCGAGGTGCGGCTGGGGGCGATCGTCAAGGAGATCGTGTACCAGTCAAACGGATTGCTGATGGTCAAGAAGCCGTCCGGTGAATCGATCGATGAACGGGGCTACGATGCTATCGTCGTTGCGTTACCTTGGAACAAGCTCGCAGAAATACTAGATCGTCGGCTCTTGCCTGCAGTCGAATCGGCGAACGCTTTGAAATCCTCGCCCATCACAGGCATCCACACTTGGTGGGATCGCCCATGGTTGACCGAGCCGCATGCAATCTTGATCAATCGCTTTTCTCAATGGGTCTTCCCCGCACCTACTTCTACGGATGCAAGTGACGTTCCTCAAAAACCTAATCAAACCAAAGAATATTACTACCAAGTGGTCATGAGTGGCTCGCGAGATCTGCCCCAAGGGGATGCGAACCAAGTCTTAAGAATGGTGAAAGAGGACCTTGCGGAAATCTTCCCTGAATCCGCGGTGGCGACGCTTTTGCGGGGGCGCGTGGTGACGGACCCCAATGCCGTTTTTTCGGTTTCGGTGGGTCATGAATCCAGTAGACTGCCGTGCAACCAACTCGCCAGCGAGCGGATCTGGTTGGCAGGTGATTGGACCGACACCCAATGGCCAGCGACCATGGAGGGGGCGCTCAAGTCAGGTGCGATTGCGGCAGAGCAAGTGCTCCAAGCGTTCGGCCACGACGCTTATTTGCTCCAAGAGCGCGAGCGCGGTTGATAGACTGCGATCGGTTTGTCATGATACTATTTGCACTTTCCTCTCTCCTATCATTTCATTCGCAAATGACGAACGGCAGGATCTTTACTACCGTAGGATGGGACCTTTGTCCCGTCCGTTTGTTCGTTCGGGACAATGGTCCCAAACTACGGCTGGTAGGTTTCAGCCTGTCACTCGCCTTACCATTTGGTGGTAAAGGTCCGAGAGTTTGGAATGGCGTTTCTCGATGCGAACCTTGGTTGGGTTGGGGCTGTGCCCCATCGGGTCCGAAGTCCATCGGATCGAAGTTCCAAAACAAAAGGGGAAATAAATCTGCTAAAATGCATTGGTTGATTCATCGATTCCTCCTGTCGTGAAAGAAGCGAAACAAAAGATGTCATACGTATTTCGACCCTTTGCTTGGATGGTCATCGGTTGCCTTGGTGTCTCCATCGGTTCGCCCGTCCTGTGGGCCGATGATTGGGTCACCCTATTCGACGGCAAAACTTTGGCGGGCTGGAAAGCTAACGAAAAGCCGGAGTCTTTTTCCGTAGAGAATGGTGAACTAAAATTGAAGGGTGGGATGGCACATCTGTTTTGTGAAAAGGAGGGTTTCGCCGACTTGAAGAATTTTGAATTCAAGGCGGATGTGAAAACCTTGCCTGGCTCGAACTCAGGTGTTTTCTTTCACACCGAGAACCGAGGACCAGGCGGTTTGAAGAAGGGCTATGAAGCTCAAATCAATACCTCGTTCGCAAAGGACCCTCGTAAGACCGGTAGCTTGGTGGACGTCAAGGATCTCGACAAATCGCCCGTCCAAGATGACGAATGGTTTGAATTTCATGTTGCTGTTCAAGGCAAGCAGATATTGGTGAAGGTCAACGGCAAGACGGTCGTAGACTATACCGAAGAAGAAAAGCCAGTCCGCA
>JANODW010000006.1:0-3926 GCA_031412875.1 Pirellula sp.
CGCTGTTGAATTCCATTCAATCCACAAGCCCTTGCGCTGTTCCGCTAATGGGAGCGGCATTGGGCAGCGAAGTTGCATCCGGCAGATGCAACCTACCGTGATTATCTTGCCTAACCGGAAATATTGTCTCATCCTGCTGCGATTGTTTGTCGATAGACGGTCTAGGAAGTTTTCGTGCGGGGACGCATCCATCCAATGGTCGGCGGGATTTTCGCGAGGCGATGAAATGAGGGAGCAAAGCAAGCGTCAAAAGCTGGTATTGCTTGTATCATGCCTCCTCTTTGTTGTCCCATCGCTGGGCTGCATCAGCATTCGTCGCGTTCCTCCGTCTGCGACGACCTCGATCTCCCAATGCAGCGACCACTCGTTTGAGCCCGCCATGCATGGCGATTGCCACGAGCTCGACGACCGGCGCGATGCCTTGAGGCAATTAGCGCATCGGATCAAATCCACCCGCTTCGTTCCTGCTCCTATCGCCGGCTGGGCCTGCCAGTGCAAGGACCATTCACGAGGATGGATATCGCATCAATACAGCCGATGCGTTTCAGTGCGAGGGTCTTTGCAAGGATGGATCCAATCCAAGAAGGACGAGGCCAATGCGCCCCCGTGGCCTCGATTCCACCCGATCCCAACACAAGATGTGTTTGAGCCTCATGAAACAGCTCCGCCTGCGGCCTCCGAAGCGCCTGAAGTGTATGGACGATTTGGCAAGAGCTAGCGTGGGGGGCCACGTCCGGGCCGTCTCGGTCCCGTTGGACCAAAGCCTGTCGCAAACCACCTGTTCCCAATCTGGTTCCCAATCTGGTCCCGATGTGGAATTTTCTCTCTCGACCCGCCCCAGGCTCTTTCTCTAGACTCCGGGACGATGGCACAGATCGAACGAATTTTGCAGATTGCTATCGACGAATAAACCGAAATCTCCACGGAAGGACGACTCGGACGATGACTCAGCGAACGAACGCGGAATTTGCGTACACCAAGCCAGCTCGACAAAGGCGTTTTAAGAAACGCCATATTCTCCTTGGCGGATTTCTGCTTTTCCTGGCTGCAATCGGTTTGGGCGTCCCCTACGCGATGCAGAATCGAGAGCTTGCCCTGTCGATCATCAATCGGAATGCAGGTATCTCGCCGATGCGCATCGACTTGACGAGCATTGAGGGGGGGTGGCTGCGTTCGATCAAGGTACGAGGTTTGCGTTTGATCGACGACAAGGGAGCCGAGTTGGTCAAAGTGGGAGAGATCGAAACCGAGCTGAACCTGATCCACTTAGCCCTCAACTACAAGAAGCTTGGCACCATTACGATTCGCGAGGCCGAAGCGATCTTGGACGTCCAACCAGGCACGACGAACATTGAGGAAGCGATCCGGCCGTTGCTTTACCCGCCCCAGGGCACTCCACCGCCGAACGAGCCTGCATCGACGGTCGCCGCCGGTAGCTTCCCCACGGGCCGGATTCGCATTGCCGATGCCATAGTTCATGCGCGCGACAGCGTTGACTTGACCAAATGGGATTTCAAGATCAGCGAAGCAGACATTCCGTTCCCAACGCAGGAACAGCCGATCCCCCCGATGTCGCTCGTTGGGCTCGTCCAGCAAGTCGAGGCGTTGCCCGGGGAAACGAAAATGAGTGGGCAGTTTACGATCCGGACCCAGCCGATCGCGGAGAGCTTGGGAGCCAGCAACGATGCTTTGGCACCGATGAAAATGAACATCTCCACCAACGGTTTACCGCTGCAATGGTTTAGCTTGATCAAACGACGCATGCCAGATCTCCCGATCGATCGATTGCTCGGACTCGCAACGGTTCAAGCGGACGTTGAGCTGCGAAGCAACAGCAACATTCACGCTCAGATCCAAACCGCGCAGATCGATTCGCTCCAGATCATTGCACCAGGGCTAGTTGGCAATCGGGGCGCCGGCCTCCAGCAGATCAAATTGAGCGGCAATGTTCAACTGAATCAAAATCGATTGACCACTCAAAACGCGATGTTGCAGTGCGATATCGGCGCTTTGCAGGCGAACGCTGACATGCCTTGGCCTCCTCCCATCCCTACAGTCACGCAACCTTGGTTGAACGACGCAGATCTAGATGTGCAGGGACGAGTGGACTTGGCGAGGTTGATTCAGGTGGCGCCGGACATCGTGCAGATGCAAGATCAAGTCCAATTGCTCGCCGGCACCGCAACGCTGAAAGCCCAACAGCGAAAATCACCTTTCGTACCCGGCTCGGCGATCGCGCCGCCCCCTACAAGCAACTATCAGTTGCAGTTAGGTGGCCTGCAAGCGAACGTTCAAGGAACGTCGATGCGATGGGAACAGGCGTTGCAAGTTTCCGTGGATGTCTTGGCAAACCCCCAAGGCCACCCCAGTTTCAAAGCGGATTGCGTGGCAGAATTCTGCAACATCCAAGGCAATGGCGATCTGCAAGAGGGTCAACTTGCTGGCAGCTTTGACTTGGCCAAGATGCAACAACGGCTGTCGCAGTGGTTTGCCCTGCCAGTTCAAAGCTTGAGCGGCAAAGCAGAATGCAAAGTGCTATGGAAGCAAGATGGTAGCAATCGGCTTACCGCCAACGGCAGCCTTGTAACAACCCCGGTCAAGATCGTAAACCAATATGGTCAGCTCGACGAACCTGCATGGGATGGAGCATTCGACTTGGTTGCGCGTGTTGATCAAGGCAGGATTATCCAGATCGATCGAGGCCAAGCGTCCTTGCAAGCGACGGGCGAGCTCCTTTCCGCCCAACTCCTCGAACCTATCTCATTGGTCGGCAGCTCTCCAGGCATGGCCCAGCTACCTCCGGCAGGCATCCAATTAAAACTGGTTGGCGATTTGGCTGGATGGCAACGCCGTGGACAATTGTTTGCAGGGGTAGATCCGGGTATCCAACTGGGCGGGAAATGCCAACTGGATGCCAAAGGCGCTTTGGACATCCAACACGTCGAAGTGACCCAAGCGAACTTGGTAACCGAGCCGTTTATGGTCAAAAGCGGAACCACGAACTTTCGCGAGTCCCGCTTGGTCGCCAACTTCAACGGTCGAGTGGATTCACAAAACATTGCAAGGTTGCAGGTCGACAACTTGCTCGTCCAATCGGAGTCGTTTGCTCTGCAAGCGCGCGATGCGGCGGTACCCAACCGCGATCTCGCGCGTCAGGGCCAAGCGGGCTATCGCATCGATCCCAGCCGTCTGATGTCGGCGATCCAATTCGATTCTGCAAACGGCCCGTCGGCTGGCGATATTTCGGTAGAGGGTGACGTTACCGGTCAAATCGTATGGCAAGTGGACCCACAGCAAATCGCATGGCAATTGATCACCGATGCACAAAACATTCGCGCGTTGCAACGCAATGCGGTGGCCACGCCCACCGCGGGGCAAATGGTCAATACGGTATCGAATCGGAACACCGCCCCCTCGGTGCTCTGGGAAGAGAAGCAGGCGAAAATGGTGATGGACGGACGCTATGAACTGAGCACGGGGAAACTCGATGTGCCCAACGCCCAACTGATGACCGAATGGATTGCATTCGCCGGCAAATCCAATATGACCTCGCAAGGCAAGAAAACGATGTTGGTCTCGCAAGGGAACATGACCTACGATGCGGCCCGCGTCGCCCAAAAGCTTCGACCTTGGACAGGAGAGTATCTCACGGTTCAAGGGCAGCGCACGCAGCCTGTGGAAGTGACATGGACTTCCAGCGATCGCGGCAATTGGGCGGAGTCCTTGCAAGCGAAATCGCAAATCGGATGGGATCATGCGAGCGTCGTCGGCATTGAAATCGGAAAAGCGGACTTTCCCGTGAAGATTGAGAACGGTCGATTCCTGTCGCGCGCCGAGATCCCGGTCTCCCAAGGCACGCTGCGATGGAATCTCGATGGGGACGTCGCTGGCAATCCGATCGTCATAACGCAAAGCCCCGAAAAAGT
>JANODW010000007.1:0-8962 GCA_031412875.1 Pirellula sp.
TGCAAAAAGATATTGCACTCTGCATATCGACGCAAAAAGGAACTTGTGGTTCCGCCCAAGGCAGCTTGCTTGTCGGCGTTAGCGGCCCTCCTCCCAAGCGTTGCGGACTGGATACTGCGAAAGTACTTAAAGCGAGCCGCAGGCTGAAACATACCATCCGTAGTTTGGGACCATTGTCCCGAACGAAAAAACAAGACCGTAGTTTGGGACCATTGTCCCGAACGAAAAAACAGGACCGTAGTTTGGGACCATTGTCCCGAACTCACAAACGGACGGGACAAAGGTCCCATCCTACGGTAGTATTGAATGAACTTTGGAAAGAACGCATCGATGAACCTAGACAAGTCGAAGTTGGACGAACTGGTGGCGGCGGCTCAAAAGGCAGCCCTCGCCGCTTACAATCCGTATAGTAAATTCGCCGTGGGTTGCGCTTTGTTGACCAAACGAGGCAATATCTACTGCGGATGCAACATCGAAAACGCGTCGTATTCCGTCACCCTCTGCGCCGAACGGGTGGCCGCTTCCCAAGCGATTGTGCAGCGAGATCTCGATTGGGAATGCATCGTGGTGGTTTCACCCGAACAGGTTACACCGTGCGGTGTTTGCCGCCAGTTTTTGCACGAGTTTGCGCCCCATCTGCTTGTGTGGTGCGGAACCCTTGATAAGGTCGATCTGATCGGTCCGATGCACTTGCACGAGATGCTGCCCGCCGCCATGACTTTAGCACGCAAGCCCGCCCCTCATTCCTGAATTTGCCAATAGTGAACGAAGATCCTATTTCACCGCCGTCGCAACTCGACATCGCCTTCGAGCGTCGCATTAGCCGCTACGTCGTCGGCATCGATCTGGGGACAACGAACTGCGCCGTCGCGTTTATGGACACGCACGAACCCCAACCGTCACTCGAGGTCTTTCGCGTCGAGCAAATGGTGGATTTCCAAACGAGCCAATTCTCCGATACGCTCCCATCGTTTCACTACGAGCTAACGGCAGCCGAGTCTTCGCAAATCCATCCTCGCTTCCAATTCACCGAGGGCCAACACGCGGGTGTGGTGGGCGTATTCGCTAGGCAACGGGGCGTGCAAATGCCAGGTCGTTGCATCGCATCGGCCAAAAGTTGGTTGTGCCATACGCTTGTGGACCGCACATCGGAGCTGCTGCCTTGGAGCGCTGACGATGGAGTGCAATTGCTCTCTCCCGTCGAAGCCAGCAGGCGATATCTAGAACACATCCGCCGCATGTGGGACCGCTCGCATCCGAGCGAACCATTGGCCGAGCAGGATGTGATCGTGACCCTCCCCGCTTCCTTCGATGAAGTCGCGAGGCGATTGACCATCCAAGCCGCAAAGGACGCGGGCTTGCCCAACATAGTGCTCATCGAAGAACCGCAAGCAGCCTTCTATGCTTGGCTGCATCGCAACCAAGCCTCCTGGACCCAGAACATGCGGCCCGGCCAAACCATCCTCGTCTGTGATATTGGGGGCGGCACCACCGACTTTACCTTGATCCGCGTCGTGGAAACCAAAGCAACCGGTGGACTCGGCGATGGGGCTTCCAACGCGCCCCCAGCCGCATCCATCGACTTGAGTCAATCGGTCGGCGAATCTTTGCAAGCGACCTTTGGTTTGCATCGCGTCGCTGTGGGCGAGCACTTGATGTTGGGCGGTGACAATTTGGACTTGGCCTTGGCCCGCTCGCTCGAGCAGCAACTGCTCGCCGATTCGCCCGGCCATGACCGTCTGAAACCACGTCTTTGGGATGCTCTCAAGGCCCAATGCCGAGCCGCCAAAGAATCGCTTTTAGGACCCTCCCCGCCGGCCCAATACAAAATGTCGCTCCCCGGCAGCGGATCGAAACTGATCGAAAACACCCGCACTCTTGCGATCGAACTCCCATGGGCCAGAGAGCTCTTAATCGAAGGCTTCTTCGGGCGCGTTGCACTCGAACAGCGGCCGGACAAAGCTGGCGAGGGATTCCAAGAATTTGGCTTGCCCTACGCAGCAGATCCCAATGTGCTCAAACATCTGGCCGCCTTCCTATGGGAACATCGCTGGGCAGGCAGAGACGCGTCGGAACGCGATACGCAGAGCGATCTGCAAGCGGCCAAACCCGACTGGATTCTGTTCAACGGAGGCGTATTGGAATCCACTCAAATTCGAGATGCCATCGTCGAACAAATCGCCGATTGGTTTCGCGACGCAGCACCGGTTCCTAACCGCACTGTTAGTGAAACGGGGAATCTCGAAGCGGGGAATCTCGAAGCGGGGAATCTGCAAGCTTGGAAACCCGGCCTGCTCGAAGGAAATCGATTGGATTTGGCGGTCGCGCAAGGAGCCGCTTACTTCGGCCGGGTTCGACGAGGGGAAGGGGTCCGGATCGATGCAAGATTGGCTCGAGCCTACTACTTGCTGGTCGAACAGTCACCGCCTCGGGCCATGTGTGTGATGCCTGCCAATGCCATGCCACTGGACCAATTCCGCATCGAGGATCATCCCTTTCACTTGATGGTGGGACAACCGGTCCAGTTCCCACTTTTTCAAAGCAGCACCAACCTGATTCATAACGTTGGAGACATTGTTCCAGTCGACGTCGCGTCGATGACCGCGATGCCTCCCATTCGCACCGTTTTGGAAATGGGGAATCGCAAACTGCAACAAATGGTCCCTGTCGTCCTGGAATCCGAGCTGAGCGAAATTGGAACGCTTTCCATGAAGTTGGTCGCAGTGCCGACAATGTCGCCTTCGTCGTTATCGACGGACGAATCCCCGCAAACCAGTTGGAAGCTCGAGTTTGATGTGCGAGGAGCATCGGCCAACGAGACATCCGGGAGCACGCATGGCTCGGCAATTATCGAGACGGCGCAATCGACTTTGGTCGAAACGGCCATGGAAGCGATGGAGGAGGTTTTTGGCGATTCGCCGAGCGTGCCGCCCAAGCAAGGAATCGCGTTTTTGTCCGAGCGAATTGGGCTCTCTCGCCGCGAATGGAACTCAACTCTACTGCGGGAAATGTGGCGCTTCCTGATCGAACATCAGGCTTATCGCAAACTCTCAGCCGAGCATGAATCGCGATGGTTGAATATGGTCGGTTGGTGCCTCCGTCCTGGCTTTGGATTGGCGGCGGACGATTGGCGAGTGAATTCCACTTGGCGAAGCGTTCATAACAAATTGTTGCACCGAACCACGGCGAATGCGTCGGAGACGATTGTGCTGTGGCGTCGTATCTCAGGTGGGTTCACCCCAGGTCAACAGCGAGCATTGTTTCAGGATTGCTGGGCGAGGGTTCGGCCGGTCCTTGCCGGAGGGTCGCAATCGCAGGCCGCAAACACCAACGTCGCGATCGAGTGGATGCGGTTGATCGGATCGCTGGAATGGCTTACTTCTCAGGAGAAAGGGATGGTGGCAGAACAGATCCTCGTCGCGTTTGGCAGGAAGAAGCTGGATGGAATGCACGGTCCATTGCTTTGGACTCTGGGGCGATTGGGGAGCCGAACTCCGCTATACGCGACGTTGCAGCAAGTGGTGGGGGCTGCGAAGGTACAAACTTGGGTAGAAAAATTGCTAGGGCTAGAGGAAGCATGGTGCATGCGGCATGTCGGTATGCTCTCGCTCTGCCTGATGCAATTGACTCGACGCACGGAGGACCGGTACCGCGATGTTCCTGCGTCGGTACGGGATCGCGTGGCGCAGCGATTGCAGGATTGGAAAGCTCCGGAACTGCATAGGGAGTTGATCCTTCGCGGAGGTCGCTTGGACGCGGAGAGTTCGGAATCGATTGTGGGGGACGCATTGCCCCTGGGCTTTCGATTGTCCGCAGGGCCCCTGGGCTAGCAAGCATCGCTTCATCGTCAGAAGCAGTCAGACGCAGTCAGAAGTAGTCGGTTTGCGGCCAGCTTGTTTACTTGGCAAAAATTACTTGCAAATAACACATGGGCTCAAGGCCGGTTATCATAGGGCATCCCATTGACGCGATCGAAAACTCATTTGTCCAGTTGCTATGTCAGAAATCCCAACGTCGGCCTCATTGCTCGGTAGCTCTTCGTTTTCCACAGCGGAAAACTCCCACGTCCACAAAACAAAAGAACTCTTTGAATCGGCCGTGGCCGAAATTAGCAAAGTGTTTGTGGGACAAGAGGAGTTGGTAACGACATCGCTGGTCGCCCTTTTTTCAGGCGGACACGTTTTGATTGAAGGCGTTCCTGGATTGGGAAAGACGCTTTTCGTACGAACGTTGGGACGCGTTTTGGGTTGCCAGTTTGGAAGGATTCAATTTACCGCTGATTTGATGCCGTCGGACATTACCGGTGCGCCCATCTTGGACCTCAAGACACAGGATTTTCGATTCCGGCCTGGACCGGTCTTCACCCAGTTTTTGTTGGCGGATGAAATCAATCGATCCCCCGCCAAAACGCACGCCGCATTGCTCGAAATCATGCAGGAGTTTCGCGTTACGATCGATGGGGTAAGCCATCCGGTGCCGCGCCCCTTTCTGGTGATGGCAACGCAGAATCCGATCGAGAGCGAAGGAACCTATTCGCTGCCCGAGGCCCAGTTGGATCGATTCATGTTCAAGGCGATGGTTTCGTATCCGAGCGAACAAGAGGAAGCTCGGATTCTGGAGTTGCATTCACAACAAATCGACCTTTCGTCGGTCCTGAAGAACCAAGTCAATCAAGTTACCAAAGCAGACGAGATCGCGAGCATTATCCAACAGAACTGCAAAGTCCGCATCGAGCCTAAACTCCTGAACTACATCAACAAGATTGTTCGATTGACGCGGTCGTGGCCTACGTTCCACATGGGGGCTTCTCCGCGAGCGGGATTGGCACTCGTCCAAGGAGCGCGGACCATTGCCGCATTTCGAGGGAGGGATTTTGCCGTTCCTGACGATGTGGTTGAGATCGCACTGCCAGCTTTGAGGCATCGGGTGATCATGTCCGCCGAAGCGGAGGTCGAAGGTCTCCATGTCGACCAAGAGTTGACGTCCCTGCTGCGAAGCATCGAAGTACCCCGAAACTGAACCATGTCTATCTACGACACACTGGGTTCTTACCTATTCTGGGCGCCGTGGGTTGGCTTGATTGCGCTGATTTCGCCATTGCTTCTCATCGCGTGGGGCTGGCGAATCTACCCCACCAGCCGCTGGGTAGGGTTGCTGTTGCCGGTATGTGTGTCAACGCTGCTCATCCTTGCATCCCCGCTAACCATTTACTTCATTGTCGTATTGGACCTGCTGGCTCTTTCTGCGGTGGTGCTCGATCTATTGACCATTACCGGGCCGAGCGGCCTGAGCGTCCACCGGCAAATGCTCAAGAGCGCATCGCTCGGAGGCACCCACGACGTAAAACTGTGTTTGGACAATCGCAGCAACAGGAGGAAGTTCATCGATGTGTGCGATGACTTGCCATCCGGATTGACCTCCGATCCCGAAGTCCAACAAGTTGTTTTAGAAGCGGGTCAGAGGGTTGAAGTCGACTATCAGTTGCGCCCCATGCAGCGGGGTGCATTCGCTTTCCAGTCCGTCTATCTCAAACTGAAAAGCCGTCTGGGACTTTGGCAACGGCAAGTCAAACGGGAGTGTCCCGGCCAATTGCTCGTCTATCCGGACATGAAGCAGTTGGCGGAGTACGCTCTGCTCGCCCGCACGAATCGCCTGAGTTTGATCGGTGTACGCAAAACGAGAAAAGCCGGCCAAGACAACAATTTCGAGCGACTCCGCGATTACACGCAGGACGACAACTACAAGCATATCGATTGGCGATCCACCGCCAGACGCAACAAGCTGACGGTCAAGCAGTTTCAAACCGATCAGAGCCAACGGATCGTATTTTTACTCGACTGCGGTCGGTTGATGACCAATGAATATCGGGGCCTCAGCCTCCTCGACTATGCGCTCAACTCCATCTTGATGCTCAGCTACGTGGCGCTGCACCAAGGCGATTCGGTGGGCATGCTATGCTTCTCGGACAAGATTGAATCGTATGTTCCCGTTCGTGGGGGCGCTGCTCAAATGAACCGGTTGTTGCATGCAGGTTTCAATCAATTCCCGACCATGAAACAAAGCAGTTACGACGAAGCCTTTCTTTATTTTTCACGCAATTGCCGCAAGCGTTCGTTGGTGGTTCTTGTCACCAATGTGATCGACGACGTGTCCGCCGCTCAGATAAGCGGGTACCTCAACACACTGCGGGGCAAACACTTACCCGTCCTGGCGCTGCTCCGCGATCGGGCGGTTTTTGATTTTGCTGATAACCCGAGCATGGACGAAAATGTACTCTATCGAAGCGCATCGGCTGCCCAATTGCTGATCTGGCGCCATGAAGTGATACAGCGATTGCATAACGCGGGCATTCTAAACGTGGACGCCTTTCCCGACATGCTAACAACGCCGCTTATCAATCGCTATTTAGAGGTGAAGGCAAAACATCTTCTGTAGCAAAGCAGGCGAAGTCGCTTTCGGCAAAAGCGACCTACCTTCGATTGCTTCGCTGGGCAAACAAAAAAAGGCTAGGACGAGTCCCAGCCTTAGCTGATTCAACTTTGGAATCCATTGCCAAGAAACTATACGTTGCTTGGATTCTCTAACGAACGCTTCTTTCGGCGGAATCGCAAACCGGCCACTCCCACCGTGGTTAGACCCAGCAAGCAAAGGCTGGTTGGCTCGGGCACAGCCACAAGGTTGCCCCGAATTTCACCACCACCATTGGTTGCCGTGTGAACGTTCAAGTAAAGCTGTCCGCCCAACAATGCCGTTTCCTGCGCGGCATTCAACGTGACCACTTGATTGGCAAGCCCGCCACCTGTGGTGGTATTGGTGACGGTGAAGCCTGAAGCTGCCGCAAGAAAATCTACGATCACACCTCCGTTGGCAGTAAACGCGGACGATGCAGCTTGATGGATGTGAAATCCAGTTGCAACTCCAGAGATGTTGGTGAAGCCGTTGACGGTTCCCCAACCAACATTCAATGTCAGGACCTTGGAAACATCGTTGAATGAAATTCCAACGCCCGTCTCTCCGCCCGTTCCGGTCGTAACAACCGCCGGGTTTTCGTTCCCACCTAACAACCCCGTTCCAGCATTCCCTCTCAAGTCAAACTGAATGATCGCCGCTTGAAGATTAGCACTGGCAATAAAACTGGCGATGAAAAAACATGCGCCCAAAAAACAAACACGCATAGGATGCACCTCAAAAATGAAGATAAAACAAAGCAGTAAAAACATTGAGCGTGAGGCACCATCCTACCAATACCCCATCCCATTTTGGGCAATCTAGCTGCTTTTTTGACCGAATCGAGCAAATTACGTCTCCCGGACTTTTGATATAAAGGCCGAAAACAACTTAGAAAAGCGTAGTAGCCACATACCGCAAAGGCGATAGGTAACTGTTCAGGAACTGATCATCGATACGTGCTCCCAGTCAAACCAAAAGAGAAACAGGATCAATCGCCGAATCAACGTGATTCGTCAACAACGTAATGTGGTGTGATTGTGATCGCGTTTGAGTTTCGAGGCTTTGATCCCTTCAGGATCACGAAGATGGCAATATCAGGTCTCCAGTGGTGGCGCTTCGCTTACCACTGGCTAATTGTTGCGATCCCTTCAGGATCAAGCCGCCAAAGGAATGCACCTCCCTCGGGCGTGTCAAATCCTTGCGACTCAGGCATCGAACGAAATACCGCGAAGCGGTTAAAGCAATTAGCCGGTGGTCGAGCGAAGCGACACCACCGGTCTTCTAGGAGGGCATGAAATGGATCCTGAAGGGATCACAGACGCCAAGGGAATGCATCTCGCTTCGGATGTGCCAACAAGCGTACGCCACGCGGTTGCATGTACTCAGGTATGTCGACGCGTGGTCTCTAAACCTCTCTTCGAAAGGAACTAAGTCGCCACTAGATGCATCCACTGATCGCATGGCGCACTGCGGGTAGGGACAGAGAGTTGCCGAGCAAGTGCCAAAGCTTGGTATGAGACAGGTTTTCTGGCAACTGAAATTGGTTGTTAAAGCCAAGCAGATTGGCCACCTCGCGAGGCGAAAATCGACGGTAACCCCAAGGGGGCTGCAAGTATGAACCGGAGCGCACGATGGCTTTGCCGTAGGAAGCCGCAAAACAAGCGGTGATCGGTTTTTCCGCGGCCAGATCGACACGATCCATCGCGTCTAAAAAACGATGGGCCATTTCCGGTTCCAACCAAAGTTCCGGATGTGTCTGGGGCGTTACCTTCTCATTGATAAAGTTGCTTAAATCCTTGGGTCAGCCGCGTTTCGCAACGTTTTCGTCGATTCGGTATACGAAACGAAAAAGCTTGACGTCCAGGCCTTCGAGCGATAATTCTTTTAATTGGGTAAAGCACCACCTTGAACAACTTGCTTCAAGCGAGAAGATGATGTAATCTGCAGATGCCAAATGCCAAATGCCAAATGCCAAATGCCAAATGCCAGACATCGGCCCGCTGAGAAATGCGAACACCGAGAAGCTGCAGGCAAGTGCATTCGTTAGCCAATCGAACTCGAATGAACTCGATTTTACGAAATTGATATTGCTCGCCAGAAATGCCGACGAAGATGCATTTTCTAGGCTATTCGATTTTTACTTTGAACGATTGACGATTTACCTTCGAGGGCAGTTGGGACATTCCGATCGAGCAGCAGGCTTTGAGGAGGATTTGGTTAACGAAAGCATGGCTGGGTTTCAAGTCATCGTCGGTCGTGTGGAAAACTCTATAGCCGACTTCCCTGTTTTCGGTCCTCCATCAGACCGAAAAATTGGAAATATTTTCCTCCAAACACAGGTCGAGCGACTCGCTTGTCCTCCCCAAAAAATCCGTTTGAGCCAACACTAACATGTACGATTCGAAACCTAATCTACGTTCTCTTCACAGATCAATCCTACCACTCACGTTTCTGATCTTGGGACATCAAGCGTATGCGATGGGGCAGCATAGGGCACTTATTGGCGATTATG
>JANODW010000008.1:0-4235 GCA_031412875.1 Pirellula sp.
CGCATATGCAGATCATGCGTCGCGGTGGATCCTCCCGTTGAGCTTGGCGAGGTGCCTCATCCGCAAATAGGTTCAGCCAAGGGAGAGCCAGCGATATACCAGTGGATCGAATAAAAACACGTCGTCGAATTTTCATACCAAAACCTTAAACCATTCTTTCCAAAAGCGCTCGGCTCACTTGTTTTGAAAAAGCGGGCTCTGCACAACTTCGTGGAGCAACGCTTTGAATCCATAGTTCTTTTCTCGGACTAGGCCGACGATGGCCTCGATAGCATGCCTGTCGGGATAGCCCGGAGCTGCACCGGTGGAGTAAGCGATTAGCTTTTCGGCTAGATTGCGTGCGAGTTGGTCCTTGTCTTCGAGGATCAATTGTTTGTATTGGTCAATGTCGCGAAATGGTCGACCGTCCGGCAGTGCATCGCTTGGATCGACCGCGGGCCCATCCCAAAAACGCACTTTGCGGCCGTTTACTTCTCTCGGCTCCCCCGTAGCGCGGTAATGCTCTCGCCAGCCACCGATGACGTCAAAACTTTCGAGTGCAAAGCCGGGCGGATCGATCTTGCGATGGCAACTTGCACAACTCTCAACGGTGCGATGCTTTGCAAGCTGTTCTCGTATCGTCGTAGCGCCGCGAATATCCGGCTCGATCGCTTCGACATCGTTGGGTGGTTTGGGTGGAGGAGTGCCCAATATGCGTTCCAACACCCATGCACCGCGAAGAATCGGCGAGGTCGTAGTGCCATTGGCCGTCACCTTCAACACGCTACCCATCGTGAGAAGTCCTCCCCGATGGCTTTCCACTGGGAGCTTTACTTTGCGCATTTCCATTCCCTCGACTCCTGCGATGCGGTAATGCTTGGCGAGTCGAGCATTGAGAAAAGAAAAATCAGAACTTACGAAATGGGTCAGGGGCAAGTCGTTTTTCAAAACCTCGTCAAAGAACAACGTCGTTTCCTTGACCATCGATGTCTTGAGGATGTCGTCGTATTCTGGATAAAGCGTACCGTCGGGCAATGTGGCATCGATCGCACGCAGGCTCAGCCACTGTCCCGTGAAGTTAGTATGAAAAGCCTTGGACTTGGGATCACCAAGCATCCTTTCCACTTGATCGCGAAGCACGTCGCGTTCATGCAGCCGATGGTTCGCCGCGAGTTGGAACAGAGTTTCATCGGGCATCGAGCTCCAAAGGAAGTACGACAGGCGGCTGGCCAGCGCAATGTCGTCGAGTTTGGCGGACGTCTCGCGAAGGAAAAGGAAGTCCGGCGACATTAAGATACCCTTGAGCCCGACCCGGATCGCTTGCTCAAAACTATCGTTTTCGTTGAGTTTTGATTTCACCCGTTCCAAAAATGGCTGAATGTCAAGGTTGCTAACCGGGCGTCGAAACGCGCGTCGAGCGAACTCGCGCAGAATCCGTTCGGCATCTTCCATCGGTTGTTGAGAGACAACTTCGAACCGCTCCGGCGAAACGCGTTTTCGTGGAAGGTTGCCAAAGATGGCGAGGTGACTAGGGGGCGGCCACGACTCCAATAGGGGGCCTTCGACATCGACCCATTGGATCACCAAGCCAGGGCCGGAGTATTTGTCCGCACCCACTTTTTCTACCGCCGGTGGCAGTGCCGGCAGGCCTTCCGCCAGAATGCGTATACGGTTTTCTGGTTCGAGCTGCTCGGTAAATTCAACCACTGTCGGTTTATCGGCTGGAACAGCGAAATAGTCAACAAGATGCTCTTCCGTTACTTCTTTGAGCGTTCCCGCAGTAACGCGGAACGCAATCGGTTTGCCTTCGCTTTGAAAACCATACCCCGAAATGCGGAATCGATATTTGCCTCGCACATGGCTGCGAAAGTTCCACATGGTGACGCGAATGTTTGCGGACTCCCAAGTTGCAAAAATCGCAACGCCGTCGTCGGTGTGCCGGTAGACGCTCCCGGTAGCTTTTACGGACTTCTCTTCTCGAATATCGAATCGTTTCTTCAAGATCCATGGTTCCGGTTCGTTCGCAATCGCTTCCTCGAGCGCTCGATCGGCCGCATCCAAGTAATTGCGCATCAAGAACGACGAGGTATGCAGCAGCTCCGCGTTATTATCGAAACCGTTTGTCGAGGTTTCCATCGGCAGCAAATCGGCTAGGTCCAATTCTACTCCCAGCAAATCGCGGAGTGTGTTTGCGTACTCCGCCCGATTCAATCGCCGCATGACCACGCGGCCTTCCCTTTCTCTTCGTGCGATCTCAATGTTTCCAATTTCCGAGAGGATCGTATCGATGGCTTGCTCGATATCCAATGCAGGCGGACGCGGTTTGTCCGGCGGCGGCATCTTTTCTTCTCGAAGTTGCTCTAGAACCGTAAGCCACCGCTCACGGTTCTCGATGTCAGCAAAGTCATTCGAAAGTGCCGAGGTAGCGAAGTTGCCCATCGGGCTCTCCCCCGAATGGCACTTCTCGCAGTGCTGAATAAAAAACTGCTTGAGGGGAACCTCTGCGCGAGCGACCGGCATAAGTAACGCGGAGATTGTCGCTACGATGCAGGCCCGCAAAATGCTATTGGCAACGAAGCAAAGAATGCTAAATACCTCGCGAACATTCTTGCTGCTATGGAACAACGCAGTGGATGGCGATACATCGCTGAGGATGCTTAAAAAATATTGAAAGATACGTTGCAGAGGCGTACGGAGTGCGTTCATCGCTTCGTTTTGTTATTCGAAATGGAGTTCGAGATCGCGGCTCCATTTATCATAACAGGAACAAGTGAAAAAAATCGATTTGGAAGGAATTGCCGGCTACGTATGGCCAGGAACGAGACTTCCCAGCATACAACCTGAAATCCTGTTGCAATCCTTAAGCGATTGGTCGCTTTGTGCCGAGAATCACAGCAAGTCGACCACCGGTGCTTTGCCATCGGTCTACCCCTAGGTCGACTTTTTAATACACTTTTACTGCAGGTGGCACGATGTCACTCACAAATGCCAGGATGGCTATCAAAATCGTATTGTCCGGTTCTCTGAAAATCTCCTGCAGCATGGTTGGGCTCGGCGTTGCTGTTTCGGGAAACACGGTTCTCGGCCAGGAGAACGCTTTGCGTCTGGCGTCGATGACATTGCCAGCAAAAGCAGCCGCTGCAGATCCTAAACCGCAGCAGGATCCCGCTCAAGAGAAGCCCAGCGAAACCTCTCCTAGCGATGTGCCTCAGAAAACGAGGAATCGAGAGCCTCTGGTTTTGCCAGCTTTGACGATCCCCAATACCTCGATCGTGGGAGTGGGCACCGGTGCAACGCCCGAAGACCAAGTGTCAGGAAGGCTTCCGGCCACGATTTCCCTCCCCCATGGTTCCGATCGTTTTGGATTTTGGGCGTTAGAGAACAAAACTTGGCTGGCCCCTGTATTCTGCCACCAACCGGTTTATTTCGAAGACACGATGCTGGAACGCCATGGCCATGAGCGGCTTCCCTGTTTGCAGCCAGTGCTTTCAGGCACAAGGTTTTTTAGTGACATTGTATTCTTGCCCTACAATGCCTATCTGCAACGTCCCTTGGAAGAGCGGTATAACACGGGACACTACCGACAAGGAAGCGCTGCGCCTGGTTTGCGACAACGCGCCCCTTACGATGCGGGAGCGATGCGTTTTCAGTTGTTAACCACGGGAACCGCGGTTCTCGCCGTTCAACCTTAGGCTACCCTGCGGCTTTGGCACAACAAATGCATTGGTAAGAAGTCGGTTTGGTGCATTCGCGCACCGAGGAACATTTCACTGGAGTGTTCCATTCCGAGCTTTTTAGACAATGAAGGAACATCAACGATGTCTGAGGTTTCCCCTAGAACCGCTTCCAAGTCAGCGGCATCGATGGACGTCAAAAAAATCCTGTTGGCAACGGATTTTTCAAAGCACTCTCAGGTTGCGCTGTCGCGGGCGATGGAGTTGGCAGTCGCCTTTCAAAGCTCCATCACAGCTATTTATTGTATGCCGGATCTCGCTTATGTGCCGTCAGCTTCTGAGTTTGGATTGCCATACAACGATTACATGCTGATGCAGGAAGAGTTTGGTCGCGAGGCCGAGCATTCGATGCAGGAGTATCTGAGTGGGGCAGTGGCAGCGGGGGTCGAAATCCATTCGAAAATCTTGGTAGGTGACCCGCACCTTGAGGTCTCGCACTTTGCAGAGAAAGAACATTTTGACTTGGTCATTGCTGGGCGAAGCGGACATTCGGGATGGGATGAATTCTTTCTTGGAAGTACT
>JANODW010000009.1:0-2560 GCA_031412875.1 Pirellula sp.
CCGTCAATCTCCATCGCCGGGCCATTGAGATTTAATCCGCGAATAAAAACCGCTCGTTTCGTCGAAGGATCCTCTGCAGTCGCCGCTAAGCTTCCAAAGGCGATGGCGAAGCTCCATGCACAAAGGTACCCGATGCGAGCGATGGTTCGTTCGGTGAGAGAAAGAAACAGCATTGGGTAAATCAAGAGCAAAACTTTTACCAGGAAGGCGAACAAGGCCATGCGCAAAACATGCATTCTAACTTTCACTGGTCCTTGCAGCTACTTGAATCAATTTTTTTACGCTCGGAATCCCATTCCGTAGCGGCAGGGCGCGAACCCTCCGGTGTCACGGCTGAGATCGCGGCGGTTCTTGACAGGTCCAGACCGGACGGCTTGCGCCGTGCCGCTAAGGTGCGTTCCCATTGGCTTGCGCCGTTTTGACGCGTTTCGCGGCGAACTCAATAGTCAAAGAATCCTTGGCCGGTTTTGATTCCAAGGCGATTGCTGTCCACGTAGGGTTGCAAGATGTCAACAAGGGGTTGCCACTCTTCGTCGCCGTCAACAAACCGGGCATGAGACATGGTTTGATGGATCAGATCGACGCCGATTTGGTCCATCATGCCGAATGGGCCGATAGGCATCCCGGTAACTTTTTTCCAAGCCAGGTCGATGTCTGCGGGCAGAGCGACCTTGCGATCGACCAACTGCAGAGCCGATTGCAGAAGCGCTTTGAGCATCCAATTGAAGACATAGCCAGGGTTTTCAACACGCTGCACCAGAGGTGTTTGCCCAATGCGAATCGCCAAAACCACTAGCCGTTGCATCGTCGACTCGTCCGTGTGTGTTCCGGAGGCGATGTCCACCAATGTTGCTCTCCAAATAGGCACATGAAAATGCAGGTTTGCAAAGCGTCCCGGAGAAGTGCAATGAGGCTGCATCATCGACGGCGTGAAGTAAGAACTATTGGAAGCAATGATCGTTGGAGCCGCAAACCGTTCCGAATAAGACTTGATGATTCGACGCTTTAACGAAAACTGTTCGCTCACCGACTCAAGAACCAAATCGAAATCGCCTGCCACTGCGTCGATACCGGTGGACATGTGCAGACGGGCTATCAAATGTTCGCGACTGACCTCGGGCCAGTAACCTTGCTCCGCAAAGGAGATGTGCTGGTCCAGGATCCAGTCAAGCGAAAGTTTGAGGGCCTGGGGGCTGCTATCGACGAGCGTCACGTCGAGTCCGTGCGAGGCCATTTGCCCTGCTATTTGGCGGCCCGTCCATCCCGCGCCTACAATCAAAACACGCGAAATGGGTGCAAACTCAGATTGCAAGCTCTCGTGCCCGTTGGGGCTCAGAGCGTTTGCTGATTCGGATGAAGCCATTGCTGCTGATGATGTTCGCACAGAGACAAGAGTTGTTCCGCTGCCGATGCAGCCTGTTGGTGCGCATCATACCATGATTGCTGTTGTTCGAGCAGTCGCATCAGTCTCTCTCGTTGGATCTCCGCTTGCGATTCTGAACTTGGTAACACGATAGGGGGCTGGGCAAGCGGATGGCGGTGTTCCCTTGCCGTGGCAAACAATGCAGTTTTAGGAGCGGCTGAGGGCTGCGAAGCATCCAGGCGAATGTGTTTGTCGCCAATGGTAGTCAAACCCAGAATGGCTTCCATCGCCGCCGCGTCGCATTCAAAGCTGCTGACGGCGGACTGCATGTCGCTTCTGGCCGAGCGTTGTTTGGAAACTACTTCCATTTGTTTTTGGGTGGGACAAAGGAATCGATGGCAGCGAGTTCTTCGCCGTTGACCGTGGCTCCGAAACGGATGCCCATTTCGTGAATCTTGCTGGCGGCTAGTTCCAATGGTTCGCGATTGTTCAATTTGAGAGTAACCGATTGCGCGATCGTGATGGTCTCTGCCAGGAGAGGGTGATTCAGTTTGGATTGCGCCGATTTCAAACGTTCCAGCGCTCGCGCCGTTCGTTGGGCCGAAGTGACGCCAAAGGTCGCTTTTTCGGTGGCTTGCGAAGTCGCACGCATGCTAAACTCCAAGTCGGCGATCATGCCTGCGACAAAGAGAGTACGCAGTCGAGCGGGTGATTCTTCCGCGTTCGTCTTGCCATCGGTGCGAACAAAATTGTGACGCACTGTTCCTTGCGACCAGCTCACCATTTCGAAGTCGAGACTTCCTGCGTTATGCCCCCCAACATTCACCAGCTTTTCGTCTGGCACCGTGTGGCATCGGTAGCAACTCTGTGCCACTAGATAAACGTTGACGGGATTGCGCATCCCCAAATCGATGCTGGTTGTAAGCCGATGGTTGCGATGTTCCGGCGATTCGAGGGCGCGGGTTGCGTTGGCTCCACCGTAGTCGTTGTGCACGGCGATCCAGTCCTTGGCCGGCCCGTGGCAGGATTCGCACGAGACGCCTGCAATCGCATCCAAACGGTTTTCCACTTGGCCCATCGTGTAGTGGCATTGGATACAGTTCGAATCGCTTTTGAAGTTTACGATTCCAAGTTTGTCAGCGATTTTCTGTGCTTCCGGCTTGCGGTGCAGCGTTAAAAAAGTGTCGCTGTGCGGAG
>JANODW010000010.1:0-3421 GCA_031412875.1 Pirellula sp.
TGTTCGTCGTCAAGAGATATGGTTCCGTTCGATGCCAAACATTCGGCGAGTCCCCATTGCAGCAGATTCCGATCTAGACCAAGCTGCTGCCCAAATATCCATCGGGTAGCTAGCCCCGTACCTAGCCCCGTAGGTCGCACCTGCCGGGTGCGACTATCCACCCTGAAAAAAACCGCAAAGTCGCTCTCGGCAAGAGCGACCCACTGTTAAACCACCAAACCCGACCGTAGGTCGCACCTGCCGGGTGCGACTATCCACCCTGAAAAAAAAATCGCAAAGTCGCTCTCGGCAAGAGCGACCTACTGTAAAACCAGTGCGACGGCGGCCAAACTCCATAAGCCATTGATGATTGCGGTTTTCTCAGTTAAATTCCTGGTTCTGAGACTTTGTAACCCATGCAACGTTCGTCGTCGGCGATCGAGGAAAGAAAATTAGGATGCCCAAACCGCGAGTGCTCGTCCTGCGAGCTCCTGGCACCAATTGCGATGTGGAAACCGCGTTCGCTTTCGAAATGGCGGGTGCCGAAGCTGTCAAGCTGCATGTGAATCAGTTGGTCGAACATCCGGACCTGGCTTCCAATTTCCAAATCCTTTGCTTTCCTGGTGGTTTTAGTTACGGCGACGACATTGCCGCCGGCCGGATCTTGGCGACGCAGCTCCAAACGTTTCTGGCCGATACGCTGGAATCCTTTCGCCAGCACGATCGCTTGGTGTTGGGCATTTGCAATGGATTTCAAATCATGATGCGGCTCGGTATTTTTTTCGATACGCCGGCCAACGCCGCGCCCGCTACGTTGACATGGAACCGCCAAGGTCGATTCGATAGCCGTTGGGTTCACCTCAAACCGGAGACGGACAATTGCGTCTTCCTTCGCGGGATCGACGAGTGCTACCTGCCGATGGCGCATGCCGAAGGCCGTTTCCTCTTCCGCGACGCCAAAGCCGAAGCGTTGTTGTCGGAACAAAATCAGATCGTGTTGCGCTATGCGGACGAGCAAGGAAAAACCGGTCGCGAGCCGATCGACTTCCCATCCAACCCCAACGGTGCCGATGGGAATGTGGCAGGGATCTGCGATTCGACCGGCCGCATCTTTGGATTGATGCCGCACCCAGAACGCCATCTGTTCGCAACCAATCACCCCCATTGGACCCGTCGCGAAACACAACCCGAGCACGGCGAAGGTCTCAAGTTCTTTGAGAATGCAGTTGCATACTTTGGCTAACGCATGAAAGTCATTCACGACCTACACGAGATCTACACACAGATCGATTTTGTGCGTCGCGATGCCAAACGTATCGGTCTTGTCCCAACCATGGGTGCGCTGCATGAGGGCCATCTGTCGCTCGTTCAACGCGCCAAACAAGACTGCGAGATTGCGGTCGCGACCATCTTTGTCAATCCAACTCAGTTCGGTCCCAACGAGGATCTCGCCAAATACCCGCGCACCCTGCAAGCGGACCTCGACGCGCTGCGAGAACGGGGCTGCGATTTTGTCTTCGTGCCTCCTGCCGATCGGATTTATGGCCGCAATCACTCCACATTTGTAGAACCGCCATCGGTTTCTATGCGTTGGGAAGGGGCTTTGCGTCCAGGACATTTTCGCGGTGTCACGACGATCGTGCTCAAACTGTTTCAGCTCATTCCTGCCCATGTTGCTTACTTTGGACGCAAGGATTACCAGCAAGTCGCCGTCATTCGGGCCATGGTCGAGGACTTGAATGTTCCCATTCGCGTCGAAGCTTGCGAAACGGTACGCGAACCGGATGGACTTGCCCTGAGCAGTCGCAATCGCTATCTCTCTAGTAGCGATCGCCCGCGAGCGCTGGGCCTTTGGCGGGCGCTCACGGCCGCACAACGAATGCTGGCTAGCGGTGAACAATCCACCATCCGATTAGAGATGGCCATGCGTGAGGAGTTGACGCAAGCCCCGGTCGACTCGATCGACTACGCAGCGATTGTGCACCCCGAAACGATGGAACCGATGGACCAAGTCGCAGACAGCGCCGTCGCCATCATCGCAGCCAAAGTGGGCAGCACACGCTTGATCGATAACATGACCCTAATGACCGACCGGTCGATCCCGTCTTGAAAGAACCGAATCGTGCGTCAAACGCTCTTTCACATACCGCACGCGTTTCTCGGGATTCCCGTGCTCGGTTTTGGCTGGGTACTGGCCGCTATGGTCGTCTTGGCCGTGGCCTTTGTTGTGACTTCGAGAACCAAGCGAAGCGCTGCCAAGTGGATTGAGGAACAAGGGGCGGTTTGGGGAGTGGCGGCGCTGATCGTCGTTTTCTTGTTGCCGATGATTGAGGAGCAGATCCCCAACGGAACGGACAGCCCATGGATCGTGGGCTTGCCCATCCGCGGCTACGGAGTGATGTTGATGTTGGGAGTGCTGTGCGCGATGACCGTCGCACTGGTCCGCTGCGAACGGGCGGGGTTGTCACGCGATGCGTTCTTTTCATTGGCGACGTGGACGGTGGTTGCCGGCATGATCGGAGCTCGGGTGTTTTACTGTGTTCAGAAATGGAATGAACTCGGAGATACGCTCGGCGAAAAGATTTGGAAATCGCTACAAGTGACCGAGGGAGGGCTGGTGGTGTACGGGAGCGTGATCGGCGGATTGATCGCGATCGCGTTTTGGAGTCGCAGGTACCGATTCCCCCTGTTGACGCTCGCCGATTGTGTGGCGCCGGCCTTTTTTATCGGCTTGGCTTTTGGCCGCATCGGCTGTTTTTTGAACGGATGCTGCTATGGTGGGCTGTGCGAAGCCCCGCTCCCATCGATCACGTTTCCCTCGGGTTCGCCAGCTTACGTCGATCAAATGCAATCGGGCAAACTGTTCGGAATCGAAACAGACGCCGGCCCAGAAGCCCCAGGCCCCCAACCGATCGCGAAAGTAAGGCCCGACAGTTGGGCGGCTGCCAACCAAATCCAACCCGGACAGAAGCTGGTTTCGATTCAAGAGAGGATGCGAGATAGCCGAAGCCTCAACGAACCTCTTGCATCCCCCGTTTTTGATGCGACTGTTCAGATTGATAGCCGGCAATACAGCATTGGTTCGGATGCTGTTCCGCAGCGTTCGATGCCCGTGCATCCTTCCCAAATCTATGCGGCCATCAGCGGCTTGGTCCTGTTCCTGTGGATCTGTGCATTGTCGGCATTCACCAAACGATCCGGCGTCATTTTTGGTGTGGCCTTGATCGCCTACGGAGCCCAGCGCATCATCGAAGAGATCATCCGCGTCGACGAAGCGGGCCAATTCGGCACTTCCTTGAGCATCGCCCAATGGATCAGCCTGGCCGGCATCGCATTAGGATTCGGTTTAACTTTGAATCGACTGCAAAAAAAGTAGCTTGGGACCATCGTCCCGAGCCATCCTTCTCCAACCAACGTTTAGCCAAGACGGGACAATGGTCCC
>JANODW010000011.1:0-6385 GCA_031412875.1 Pirellula sp.
GTTGTGAACAACCTGATTTATGACAATAACCTAACTGGACTAGCCTTGGTTGGAATCGTTGGATCGCAGGTTATCAATAATACCGTTCACCAGCAGAATGGAGTTGCCGTCCAAATGCTCGGACAAAATCCATCATCGATGGTTCGCAACAACATCGTTTGGGCGGATGGCGGAACAGCTATCCAAACAACTCCCGCTGCTCACGCGGGAACCGCAAGCAACTACAATGCCTTTTATCTCACCAATGCCGCGAAAATGGCAGATTGGGGCGGGAGCAATGTCGCATCGCTTTCCACCTTCCAAGCCTTATCATCCACCAATGGAAATAGCTACTCGTTCGATCCGATGTTTGTCAAGCCGTTGGGGGCCGACGGTGTCCTAGGTTTTGCGGACTCCGCCCAAGATGGACGGGACGATGACTTCCATGTCAAGAGTGCCGTTGGCAGCTTCCACGGTGGATCCTACGCACCGGTAGCAACTAACTCCGGCGCGGGCGTTCCACAAGCGATCTCAGGGAACTGGATTTCCGATGCGGTTTCATCGCTGGCCATCGACGCAGGCAGTCCGTCGGATAGCTTCGCAATGGAGCCAACCCCCAGCGGGAATCGCATCAACCTCGGCGCTTACGGCAACACCAGCCAAGCTTCAAAGAGCGCTGCTACGTCCCTCAATGTGCTTAGTCCAAACGGAGCCGAAATTTGGGAGACCAAATCTACGGTTTCGATTTTGTGGAATGCCCATGACCTAAATACGGGAGCCACCACCTATCGCATCGAATTGTTCAAGGGCGGTTCCTTTGCGCAACAGGTTGCTAGTTCGGCTCAAGATACGGGGGTATTCAATTGGACGCTTCCAACCAACTTGGTCTCTGGCAACGACTACACACTTCGAATCGCACGCAACAGTGGTTTCGCTCTCATCGACGCGAGCGACGCTCCCTTCTCCATCGTCAATGTGAATATGGCACCGGTTTTGAGCGGTACATTCCATTTCCCCAGCATCGACGAAGACATCTCGCCATTGACCAACATAGGGGCACTCGTTTCGGCTATGTTGGCGGGCCGAGTGACCGATCCTGACGGGCCGAGCGTTGGAGTTGCCGTCGCTATGATCAATGACGCAAATGGAAGTTGGGAGTATGCCACCGACGGTGTTACGTTTACATCCATGGCCCCGCAGTTGGCTGGCGACAAAGTACTGTTACTGGCTTCAGACGCAACGACGCGCATCCGATTCCGTCCTCAACCCAATTTCTTCGGCAACGCGGGCGGAATCACGTACTTTGCCTGGGACCAAAACGATCTCAATCCGTCTGGAACTGCGGTATCGGCAGGCAGTCTGCAAGTAAACTCGCTTAGCACGATGGCTTCGACCTCGACGATTACGGTCAATCCGGTGAACGACGCTCCGAGCGACATCCTGCTTAGCAACAGTAGTGTCAAAGAAAAATTGCCGACCGGAACCGTCGTGGGATTGTTCAGCAGTTCGGACATCGATTCTGCAGATCCGTACCTTTATACTTTGGTACCGGGCCTCGGAGCGACCGACAATACCAAGTTCGCCATTGTTGGCAATGAGCTTCGGCTTGCCCAGGAGTTGGATTTCGAGGCCCAGTCCAATCATTCCATTCGCGTCAAGACAACCGATGCAAGTGGAGCTAGCTTCGAGAAGATTCTAGCGGTCAATGTCATCAACATGCCAATCAAGGTGACGGGATTGTATGTGCGAGGGAGCGGCTGGAACACGAATTACTTGAGCATGTTGGCAGCCAACAACTTGGGTTCGGCAATCGGAGGCTTCCGTCTGATCGATGGCCCTGCCCAGTTGGCGAACTCAAGTTTGATAAGTTGGCAAACGATCGATCAAATCTCGGTTACGTTTGACGAGGGGGCGGTCATTGACCCGAATGCATTGCGATTGCTTAATGCCAACAATCAGGACTTGGCATTTGCTGCAGGCGGTTACACTTACGATGCAATCACCCGAACCGCCAAGTGGACGCTGAACTCGGCATTGCAAGCGGGCAAGTTCTTGATATCGCTGGAGGCCGTCATGATCAAGGATGGAGCGTCAGCAAGCCTGGATGGCGAATGGATAGGGTCAGTGGACACGTACGCCAGCAGCGGTAACGACATTGCGGGCGGAGACCTGAACTTCCTTTTCCACTATTTGCCAGGCGATGTAACACGCAACGGGCAGACGAATCCTGGCGATGTGAACTTCCTACGCAGCATTGGCACTGCTTTCCCGAACGCATCGAACTATTGGCTCGATGTATCGGGCAACAACCAAATCAATCCAGGTGATGTGAACTTCGTTCGGTCATTGGGTACCGTAGTACTTGCAAGTGGCACGCCGACGATTCCCCCTCCACCCCGAGGTGGTAGTCCATTAACGTTAGCCCGCGGATATCGCGAGGGAAGCGACCGGAATATAGATTTCTTGACGCAAACACAACTGGATCGAATGGCCGACCATCAAACTTTATCGACGGAAGTTCCCGCTAAGAGCGCATTTCCTAGTTGGGTTCACAAAGTTGACCAGTCTCTGTTGGCGTTGTTGGAAGATTGGGAGGATGATTTCTGGCTGATCCAATAAGGCTTGATTGGCTGCGGATACGGCAAGGAGTTGTCTCGCTGCGCCGCTGAGGAAATTGCGAAGCTTTTGTGAATAATCGCATTGAACCAAGACAATTGGATTCGGACTCGCAATAATCTTGAACAAAACGTTTTGAGATTTGCTGGACCAATGAATTGAGGTTTCCCGTGTTATCGGTTTTGACATTGCTGTGTTGTTTCGGAGATTTCAATGGCCCAATCGTAATCGCGCATCGCGGAGCGAGTGGTTACGTGGTTGAGCATACCGAGGCGGCTAAAACGCTCGCTCACGCGCAAGGGTCCGATTACATCGAGCAGGACGTCGTTCTCAGTAAGGATGGCGAGTTCGTCGTCACGCACGACATCACGATGGAAGAGACAACCAACGTGGAACAGCAATTCCCGGATCGTGCAAGATCGGATGGACGCTACTACTTTGCCGATTTCATGTGGTCTGAGATTCAGAAACTCAGTATGCACGAACGTGTACTCCGAGGTTCAGAACAACCTGCATTTCCACATCGTTTTCCCGGCACCGCTGGGCAACGCGTTCTACGATTGTCAGATGAAATTAAGCTCATTACAGGATTGAACGAAACAACCCGCAAACAGGTAGGGCTCTATATCGAGCTAAAGTCGCCTGCATTCCATAAAAAGGAGTTTGGTTACTCGATGGGTGAATCAATTTTGAGAGTGCTCGCATCTCTCGGAATCGAAAGCGAAAAGGATCGCTGTTTCATTCAGTGCTTCGAGATAGACGAACTCAAGGATTTGCACGATCGAGTGAAGTGCAGGCTACCATTGATTCAATTGCTCGGCAAACGGCCTTCCGATTCGGAAATGAAAGGCATTGCACTCTACGCAAAAGGGATCGGGCCGTCGCTCGAAATTCTGGCGAACCGAAACGAAAGCAATGAGATTGTTTCGACAGGCTTGGTTGAATCTGCGCGTCAGTCCGGACTTCTCATTCACCCGTACACGGTACGTAAACATCAACAGCCCAAGTGGTCAAAATCCATGGAGGAAACACATCGCGTCTTGATCGAACAACTCAAAGTTGACGGCTTCTTTTCGGATTATCCAGACCTAAGTCGATTGGCGGTGAAAACAAAATTCCCCTAGAAGACTACCACAGCCAAGTGCCTTTTCGGTAAACTCTGTAGGGGCAACGTCAATCGGCTCAGCAGGCCGGTTCCTCCGGTCTGGGATCGATCGACCAAAATTTGGGATACAACAACGGGAATGTTGGTCAGAGAGCTTCCAACAAAGGGATTTGTCGTATTCTCGCCCGACTGGACGTTTACATCGGAGACTGGTCCAGAAGGGCTCCGGATTGCAGGGGCTGACGATTCTGAATCCTGTTTTTTTCCAAAATGGTTCGACGGGCACGGAAGCAGTTGTATCTTTGCTTCAGACAATAGCCTTTCAAAGAGACCCATGATCGATTACGAAAGGATGATGATTGCTGGCTGGTTTACAATTGAGGATCGACCGATTAGAAGTACTGCATGAATTAACGGAACAATCACAAAAATATTGCTGGGACACGAAGCATCCTCACCCTGTGGAGAAACCGTTGGAACCGACATCACGACCGAGAGTCAAGATTTGCTGTATCAGCAATGTAGAGGAAGCGAAGCTTGCTCTTCGGTATGGAGCCGACGCGTTAGGCTTGGTCGCGAAAATGCCCAGTGGGCCAGGTGTGATTTCCGAATCAGCCATCGCTGAAATCGCCGCGATCATTCCGCCGTCGGTGGGTTCCTTTCTGTTGACGAGCGAATTGAACGTTGCCGACATCATGACACAACAGCAACGGTGCAGAGTCAATACGCTGCAGATTGTTGATCGGCTTGAGCAAGGTCGGTTCGATGATCTTCGAGCTGCGTTGCCGGGAGTTTCGCTTGTACAAGTCATCCACGTCACAGGTGAGGAATCGATTGATGAAGCGTGCCACATCGCAGAGCAAGGCGTAGATGCTTTGCTTCTCGATTCAGGCGATCAGCGACTTCCGGTAAAGGTGCTAGGTGGCACAGGACGCACCCACGACTGGACGATTAGCCGTCGCATTCGAGAAGCCGTTAACGTTCCGTTGTTCCTTGCTGGCGGCCTTGGTGCAGAAAACGTTGCTATTGCCATAGAGGAGGTTCAACCTTTTGGGGTGGATGTTTGCTCAAGCCTTCGAACGAATTCGCGGCTGGATGAAGCCAAGTTATCAGCGTTCATGAACGAAGTCCGCAAACAACGGCATTCGTAAGTTACAGTCGCGATCCAAGTCGATGCGCATGCGATCCACCGGCGTTCCGCGGCTTGAGGTGGGTTAGAAATGCAATGTCCGGTTCCCGAGTCTGTAAGGCGAGCGGCAGGATCATTATCACCGTAGGATGGGACCGTAGTCCCGTCCGTTTGTTTGTTCGGGACAATGGTCCCAAACTACGGCTGGTATGTTTCAGCCTGCCGCTCGCCTAAGCACCTCCTAAAGCAAGTACAATAATATCTCGAGCATTGAGTCGCTGTCTGGTCCGTTTTCAAATGGGGGTATTATGTTTTTGCGAAGGTCGTCGATCCTTGCCACAATGGCGATTACCGCGGGAGTTGGCTCATGCCTACAAGGGCACGCCCATGATGAAGACAAGTCTCATACGCATACGGTTCGAGCCGTGAAGCCGGCTGAAATGTACATGCCGACGCCCATCCCAGACCGAATCATTTTAACTTGGGCCGGGGATCCGAAGACCACACAGGCGGTCACTTGGCGAACTTCCGTCGAGGTCGCGGATGCCTATGCAGAACTGGCTATTGCGGGTTCCGGTCCAAATTTTGTTACCACGGCGGAAACGATCAAGGCATCGTCGACTGCCCTCAAAACCGACCTCAATACAGCACACTTCCATAGCGTTCAATTCAAGGGGTTAAAGCCGGGTACGAAGTATGCCTATCGAGTGGGTGACAAGACGAATTGGAGTGAATGGTTTCACTTCTCGACCGAAAAAGACTCACCCGAACCATTTTCTTTTATCTACTTCGGTGACGCACAAAACGATCTTCGGTCCATGTGGTCACGTGTCGTTCGAGAATCGCATTCCGACGCCCCGAAAGCCAAATTCATCATCCATGCTGGCGACCTTATCAATAAAGCGCAATCCGACGGTGAGTGGGGAGAGTGGTTCGGAGCGGGCTCGTGGCTCAACGCCAGTGACCGTCGGCAATGTGCCAACAGGTGTCAACAATGTCGATTCCATAACCGGAACGGTTTATGTGGTCTCAGTGAGCGGTCCGAAGATGTACAACTTAACACCCAGCTCGATCATGAAGCGTGTGGCAGAAGATACGCAACTTTACCAAGTGGTTCGGATCGATGGAGACAAGTTGCTTTACGAATCCCGCACGGCGACTGGCGATTTGTATGACGGGTTTATTTTGGAAAAGCAACCCGGCAAACCCAATCGCATGACAGAAATCTCTCCGTCAATCCCGGAACGCCGCCGGCCTGAAAAAGAAGTCAAGGCAGACGTCAACTCTGCTCCCATCTCAGTAGCCAAGTAACGCGCTAGCGATGAAGAATGATTCGAAAGACTGAGCTAGATTGGGTAACCTGATAGGGCCGGCGTCGGGTGAGTAGGTAATCCAAACTCAGGTGCATCACGTGAAGAATCAGTTGGAGTCAATGTTGCAGTTCAATATTAGCAACACCTCGACAGCCTTCGCTTGAAGTCAGAGCGGCTTTCTCTCAAACTGGCTAATGGTTCATTCGAGGTCGAAATTTGAGAACTGGGGGTACTGGCCTACGG
>JANODW010000012.1:0-6260 GCA_031412875.1 Pirellula sp.
CGATCGAGCAGGTCATCTCGTTTGTTGCTGAAAATGCTTGAACTCACGGGGCGGTGATCGAGGGCTTGGCCAGGCGTTTCTTGAGGTCTTCGATCACTTCGGCCCACACCCCCGCAGCCTTTTCAAAGTCGGCAGTGGCCCAGGTGGCATCGCTCGCTCCGCTCAGCCTGGACTGTGTTTTCGATCCAGGCCATACGGGAAACTGAGCGCTGTTGCCCATCGTGAGCCGCGATTCCGATTTTTCGCTCACCAAGTAGTCTGCCAGGAGTGCCGCCGCAGTTGGGTGAGGAGCTTTCTGCAGCACACTGATAGTATTGGGAATGAAGACTGTACCGAATTGCATTTTGCCCTGGTCCGGGAACACAATCTCGACGGGGTTGCCTGCTTCTTTTTCAATGATGGCGTCATCGGTATCGGTCAATCCCCAAGACAGCTCGCCGCTGCTGACCGCTAAGGCAACCTGTTTGTTTCCGGCCAAGGTGATTGCATGTTCGATCCATCCGCTAGACCATTTCCGCCAATCCAACGATTTGGAATTTTCAAAATACGGCGCGTCGCCATACGCGCTGGCTTGTATGGACTCGGCATGCGAAGCGATGACGGCCATGTGGGTTGCAGTCGTACCATAGACAGGGTAGGCGAGTCCGCAGCGATGATGCCATTTGGTATCCGCTAACTCGAGAACACTTTTGGGCCACTGGTTGCGATCCGGCAATTTTTCTTTGTTGACCAACAAGACACGGGCGCGGGCCGCAAATCCGATCCAAGTACCATCCTTTGCCTTGAGCGCCGCTGGCCACGCATCGGGGACTTTCCAGCGACGGCTTGCAAGTAGCCCTTGTTTCTGAAGGCGAATGGTATGGATCAATTCGTTGTTCCAGAACACATCGCATCGCGGCCTTTCTTTTTCGCGCTCAATGCGAGTGACCAGCCCCAACGTTTTGGACGCTTCGACGTCGAATTGGCGTGCAATCTCAGTACCCGAATTCGCCCGTTCGAACGCATCCAGAATCGGGGTTGTATACTCGCGGTCGGCTGCCGAATACAGGACCACCGTCTTTTCTCGCTGTGGAACACACGCAAAGATGGGACTGAGCGCCAACAGCAACAGGGTCAGTTTTCCGATGCGAGATGAAGCAATGTTGCCGCGATCCAGAGCATGACAGCCGCTACAATGAATACAACCGGCACCAACCGTTGTGAACGAAACTGGTTTCCGTGACTTCATGGCAATTTCCTAAAGAAAACTTTGCGGATAAATCGCCGTCGATCTAGTTTAGAGGGTGGAGGCAACGCTCTTCGGCGATGCTTTCCGAATCTCCCTTCCCCCGTGGCGAGGTTAGCTCTCGTTGAGCTAATCTCGCCATTTTCGTTGCTGCATTGCTTCGACGCAATCGCCGTTGAAGCATTTGAATGCGGAGCTGTCTTTTTGCCGTCTTGCAATCTTGCAATTTTGTCGCGTGAAACGAAACAGGGCGTCCGTGCCCGATGCGAGGCATTGAATGATTGTTAATCGTAGATGCACAAACAAACAAATAGCGCACCCTGCATCCAGTGCAGGCTATTTCGTGTCAGCTTGATTGCGATTGCAAGCTTGGCAATCGGAACATTTAGGCAGCAGCGAGTTGCACTTGGCCGGTTTTTGCCATGACGCCTTCGATGAACTCTTCGAAGATTCGGATATCCAGTGCGCTAGCGGCGGTCGACTCGGGATGGAACTGGCATCCGACGACAAACCAATCGTCGCTATTGCCCTCGATGCCTTCGATCACGCCGTCTTGGCATCGCGCCGTAACGCGGAAGCAGTCGGCCAGTCGATCGATCGCCATGTGATGCCGACTGTTGACTCGGATTTCTCCTTCGCCGTACACACGTCCTAGGATTGAGTTGGACTCGACCACTAAAGAGTGGCGATGGTTTGGATCATGAGGATCTTTGTGAGGGATCGCCGAAGGCATATCGATAGGCAGGTGATAAAAGAGATTTCCGCCTTGAATGACATTGATCAACTGAAGCCCAACGCCAATGGCCATGAGGCTCATCTGACGATTGGCGATTTCTTGAGCCAACCTGCGGTCGAACTCTTCGCGTCTGGCTTCCATGGGACGGACGGAACTGTGCAGCATGTACCCGTCGTTACGAGGGTCCAAGTCCCCACCGCCGACCAATACAAAACCATCGAGTCGATCCAGCATTTGTTCCAAGCTGGAATGATTTGTCATAGGTGGAACCAAAACCGGTATACCACCTGCGTTAGCAATAGAGTCAAAGTAACCTGCTGCAAGATAGCAATAAGCGGGTGTACCTTGGTTGGTCGCACGAAAATCGCAGTTTAAACCAATGAGCGGCCGTGGGTTCATCTGATAGGATCCTCCTAAATGAAAAGTGACGTGTCGCAATCGACTGAGCGGAGCCGTGACTCGCTATAACTTTGCCCATAAGGGTTGGCCCCACAGGTTGGAAATAGTAAGTCGTAGAACAACTTGGAAAAGCAAACGATTCCGACCCGAATTCTATTGCGACCCAGTCTGGAAGAACTTAGGAATCCATCCTGAGCCTACCGTTTGACCAAATCGAGAAAGGGACTGGACCACAATGAAGTTGAATAGCCACCTTTACGAATCCTTTGCGTACAGTCTCGCCTGGAAACTCAACCTCATGTTGTTTGATGCAGATCCCCTCGTTCTCGCTGATCGGTTACGGTTACCAATCCGCGGTGAGATAGGGAGGAAAATAGTCGCTAGGCAAGGCAATTGCAAACGATTCACTACATTTAGTAGTGCAGAGAAATGCTAGCACGAAGTTGTGTGCTTGCATTCATAACTTTAGTTGAGCTGGTAAGGCGTGCGGCAGCTTAAAACGTTCCAGCCGTAGTTTGGGACCATTGTCCCGAACTCACATGTCCCGAACTCACATGTCCCGAACTCACATGTCCCGAACTCACAAACGGACGGGACAAAGGTCCCATCCTACGGTAGGATGGATTCCGCCGCTCGCCTAAGCGGCTTGGCGGGTTGCTATTGCTTGATGGGCGTTTTCCAATTGCCATTGTCGGTGGGATCTGAATCCCCAATGCGTCCGCTGGTGCCGAGGCTGTTGTTATTAATGCTGGGGGCACTGGTGAAATGATTGGCTGCTGTTGGCATTTCGTCTTGAGCGCTGACGATGGGAGCGGTTGCCGCTTCGGAAAGGATGGCGCTGGCCTGCGAAACTCCTTGTCCCACGCGATCCAGTCGCGCGCTGGCTTGTTCGACCGAAGAGTTGAGACCGTCGGCCGCGCGATTGACGGAATTGCGGGCGTTGTTGGTAGCGGAGCGGATTTGGGATTGGGCGTTGGAGATGCTGTTGAACAGGTTGCTGGCGGGCATCGTGTTTTGGCTGGTTCTCGGACCGTTGCTAAAGCTGGAACTGCCTAGGCCGTTACTGGCTGGCGAGGTTGCCGTTCCGGAGCCTCCCGAGAAGGAGTTGGGGACTTGAAAACTACCTTGGGCAGGTGGCGGCACACGGGCGGGAGCGCCAAAACTATTGAACGCTTGAGAAAAGGAGGGCGCGGTGCCCCGGCATCCAGAGTTACCGGTAGCCAAAGCGAGTGCGCAGGAGATAGGAATTGCAAAGCGGAACATCCAAGTTTTCGCTGGTTGGTACTGTTCAATGTTCATGGAATCGTTCATCCTGATCATTCAATTTGGGAGCTTTTACCGAAACGCATATTCCCTGTAAACATTACGTGTTGGCCCTTGATGCACGCAATACGAGAATCTGTCGCCGACCGCACCTATGACAAGTTAGATAAGATGCACAAGCATGGTTAAACTGGGCGCACACATGAGCATCGCCGGCGGCTATTTCAAAGCGGTCGACGCAGCGGCTGAGATCGGAATGGACGTCGTCCAGTTGTTTACTAAAAATAACAACCAGTGGGCAGCAAAGCCGATTACGCCGGAGGATTGTTCGCAGTTTGAAAAGTCTTTGGAGCGGACCGGGGTTTCTCGGCCCCTTTCCCATTCATCCTATTTGATCAACTTGGCGTCTCCCAAAGACGACCTTTGGCAAAAGTCGATCGATTCGATGGTTGTCGAGTGGCAAAGGGCGGAGCAACTTGGGTTGGATGGAGTCGTCATGCATCCTGGTTCCTTTGTCGAATCCAGCCCAGAGCTAGGACTTCAGCGGATCGCGATTGCCATCCGGCAAGTGTTCGAAAGAGTGGCTCCTAAAAGGGCATGGTTGCTATTGGAAAATACGGCTGGGCAGGGAAGCAATCTCGGATGGAACATGGAACAACTGGGCTGGCTACTCGAACAAACCGGCGAGGAGATGCTGACGGGTGTGTGCTTGGATACTTGCCATGCCCACGCAGCCGGCTATGACTTCTCAACCCTCGACGGATTCAAGGCGTGGGAGAAGGAAGCCAAGTTGCACCGAGTGCTAAGCGCCATCCGAGCGCTTCACTTGAACGATAGCAAGAAAGCCTGTGGGTCGCGAGTGGATCGCCATGAGCATATTGGACATGGAACGATTGGACTCGAGGGGTTTCGGCGTGTTCTTAAACACAAAACACTGCGCAAATTGCCAATGTACTTGGAGACCGAAAAAGGCTCCAATGACGACGAAGAAGAATGGGACGCTGTCAACTTGCGCGTGCTTCGCGAATTAGCCGACTAAATAATGCTACATCGCCAAGTGTCGACTTTTGCTGTGGAAAAGCTCGATTTCATGGAGCATACCAGCCGTAGTCAGGGACACGGACGGGACAATGGTCCCATCCTACGGTAGCAATGATCCTGCCGCTCGCTTAATAAACGCTCCGACCGATTATTTGTCGCTACCCGCGTTCGGTGCAACGGATTGCTGTGCTGGAGCGTTGACGCCAGAGAATTTGCCCAATCGAGGCGTCGGAGTTGTCTTGGTCAGAGCGCGGTGAACCAGGGTTTGGTACGCACCTGACGACGTGCCCGGTTCGATTTCCGTCACCAGGATTTGTGGCAGCGGACCGCTTGGAATCATTTGCGATACGGCGAGCTGAACGCTTTCCACCCGAGCGCCGGTTTCTTGTTCGCTATTGCCGTTCTTGACGTATACCGTTCGGCGATCTTGCGGCGCTTGGGTTACGATCCACTGGACCTTGATTTTGCCAGCTTCGCTCAGGGCGTTCTGTTCGGAAAACAGGCCCGAACCGATCGTGTTGTTCTCCCGCCAGCCGTTGTCACGCATCACCTCAAACGGAGCGACCACCGACTGCGAATCGGCTCCTCGAAAGGGTTGCGGCCAAGCCACGTTGCGAGCGAAGTCGATGCCAGCCTTGTGCCTCATGTCGGCGCAGCCAACCAAGCCCAGGGACAATGCCGAAACTGAGAAAGCCGTTAGTGTGCGTCGCATGCTCGTAACTCCGTTTGCCGTAAATCGATCGACCGATTTATTGATGTGCGAATGGCGACCCTATTCGAGGTCGCTTGCCCTCAATTCCTTTGGGGGGATGGTTACATCCATCGGCTAATGGTCGGGGTCTCCATCGCTTTTGGTTCGGTAGGTCTTCAAGTCAACATATCCTGCAAACTCGAACCCAATTGCTATCTTTTGCAGCAAGCGCAGTCGTTAAATCCCACCATGTTTACTCAACTTCCGCAACCGGAACTTCCGATGCAATGCGTAACCAAGTGCGCAGTCGTCAAACTCTGCGTTGTCGTTAAAGGTAGAAGTCGTCGGGGATAAACATGGCAATAGACAATACAAGCGAGTTTCGCCGTACCGCGTTTCGAAAAGCCCTCCAGTTAGGGATCGGAATGGGGGCTTTTTCAGCATTCCTCTCATTTGTAGCCCCTGCTCAAGCTCAACTTCGCACAGGCCGGAGTGCCGATCGAGAATTCTATAGTCCAGACGCTGGCTCCGATTCGGCGGTTCGCAGCAATGTGGAATCGAGATCAAACTCCGTCAAGTCGGAGGTGGTTCAGGCCTCGGCAACGGAGGCAACCTCCCCTCGCAGCGAGCGCGAAAGAAACGCGCGCCCTTTGGACCGACAACCCAAAAACCAAACCTCGGTCGTACGTCGTGCGGGCGGTGGAAGTGTCCGGAACGCACACGGCGAAATCGCCCCGAGTCGCGTCGTCCAAGCCGGCTGCAAGAGTTGCCAGGCGGGCATCGCGCATACGCACGGTCCCATCGCCGCGGACGTGAGCCAAGTGCCGACCCGACACACTCCGAATCACATCGTTCACGAAAACTACGACGAGCCGTCCGCCCTCAGCGAAGCGATGTACGATCCC
>JANODW010000013.1:0-4724 GCA_031412875.1 Pirellula sp.
TGGTGAATGCATAAATACGTCCGGCGGTCGAAATACCGAACAGCAGATTTGCAAAACGGCCGTTTTCGACGTTTCGTGGTCCAGCGGTCATGCCGGTAAAATTGATAGGGGTGTTGGAAGTCGGATCGTTGATGACGACGCGACCGCCATTGAGGGTAACCAATTCGCCTTGATTGGTGACTCCAAAAAAGGTTTGATTGATGGTTGCCAGACCGCTCACCGTCCCAACGGCAGCGGCGAACCGACCCAGCTCAATCTTCTGAGTGCCTGCACCGTTGGCGAGCCCATTGCCGGTTCGATCTTGAAACGTTGTATCCGAGTTGAGTGCGGCGCCGGTCGCAGGATCCAATCGGTAGACGATGTTCCGAGTGTTCGGCTGTGGCAAAGCGGCTGGAGGCGTTTCGTTGAATCCACCCGTTCCATTTCGCGTCGCGACTCCCCAGAACGTAACGGTATTCCCGTTTGGATTGAAGTCTGAGAATGTCAGCGCGGTGAAGACCATCCCGTCACCGATCGCGGCTGCAGCAGCGTCCTGCGATTTACGCACAACGATTCCAGGAGGTGTTGCGGTATCAAAATACCGAGCATAGGTCTGCAGACCGGTACCCGCACTCCCCGCCACCGGTGCGCCGGCGTCGCCGATATTGATCCCAAATATGGCTCCTTGATTGGCATCGTCGATACGTCCACCGTTGGGTGGGCTCGCACCGAAGGCAGCTCCGGCTGGCGAAACCGCAATGTCGTTGACCCCTGAGCCAGTGTTCAAATTGATCGGATTGACTCCGTCGGTGCTCGCTTCGGCTTCTTTGGCTCCCGTCAATGCATTGGCATACTGCATGCGCGATTGCCCACCCGCATTGGTCGCAACAAACAAAGTAACGTCGGACAAATTGAACGGAACAGCATTCGGCAAGCCAACATTTCCGGAATTGGGCACGGCCGTTGTCATCGTCGTATTGGTTTCGATACCGAACGCGGTCTGTACTGGACCAGCGTTGGTAGTGACTCGTCCAAGTGCATCGAATCGGTCTTCCGAGATGCGTTGGACAGAGTCCAGAGGCTCGAATCGAACGGCGCTTTGCGTGGTAGTCGAATTGGTAAATTGCTCCATGGCCATATGGCTCACCGAAGCGTTAGAAACGGCGACCGTGTAGTTACCGACCGGCAGTTCGATCGGTCCGATGTACGCGTCGCGAGTCCCCTTGGAGCCCCGCAACAAATCGGAAACTTCGCCGCCAAGCAGAGCCGCAGGCTGATCGTCCTGGATATTGGAATTGTCTGCGGTGGCAACCAAAGTCAATCCCGTTGCGGTCCTCTGGAAAATCCAAAGCCGCGTATTCGCACGGCCAAAGCCGTCGGCGTAGTCTATGTCAAAAGTCACCGATTGGTGAGGCCCATTGGTGGTGCTTACGGACTGGATCGAGTCTCGCAAAATCGAGAAATCATACCAGTCGATATCGCCCGCGGCCGCAAGATTCCCAGCGATTGAAGACGCGCCGCGATCGTTGCTCAAGATGTTTCCAATGTTGATTGCAGATGCAGGAGCTGCATTCGTTTCGCTCGGAGTGGCCTCTCCAATTTCGCCTAGCAATGGCGAATGCATTGGCAGCCCCTGCGCATCGATCCCGATGGTCGCAAAGCGAACGTCTGCAAACCTCACCGTCGAGCCAGATACCTCTTGCTCTTGCTGCAAACGGAATTGCAACTTGTATTGGCCAACGGTGATCCCCTCTCGAACCAAGGCGGCATCGGTCAATCTCGCCGCGCTCGAACGATCGCCGTTCACACCTGGAACAGGCGACACGTTGCTGCTGCGAACTCGCACGTAATAGTTATTAATGCTGCCCGCCGAACCCGGCAGAACCACGCGCAGTCCAGCATCCAATGGGTTGACGCTCAAGAAATCCACTTGCGTTCCATCGAGCAGATTTCGCTTAGCTGTCGCAATTTGATCCATCGGCCAGACGCGGCCTGCTGGAATCAAGGCAGGATCCGAGAACGTCGTGCCCGCTGCCGACTCATCGATCGAGTTGTCGCTCAGTGCAATGATCTGTCCGTTGCCATCGACCAGTTCGACGACAGAATCCAGCGATCCTGAAGTTTGGTCGATATCGATCCATACGCTCGTGCCCGCGGTACCGACAAATCGATACACGTCAATGTCGCTCGGCGATGCAATAGCGCCCGTTACGGTCATTCCTAACCGAATGTTTTCGTCCCCACCGTTGGTCTTGGCTGCCAAGGTTCCGGTATCTTGGGCATCCGCAGGAAAGTCATTGACGCCCGTGTCGGCAATTTCGTCGGATTCTCTTTCGTAGAGCTGATCGACATTGCGATCATTGCTGAACGGTTCAAATCGCACGGATCGCCAATCGCCTGGCGAACCGGTCGAGGGACCGTTGTTGTTCGTATCAAAAAGGGAGCCGCCAAGGAAATCGAAGCCAGCTCCGATCGTATCGTCGGCAAGGCTTGTCAACACGACTGGGAAGCCGGGGGATCCCAACAGTTGCAACGACCCACCGATCCGGTCCTTGATATCCAATGGCCGACCCGTCGCGGTGAAGCCTGCATTGGCTCCGCTCAACTTCACAACCAAACTCTCATCCGCCTTGCTGGTCAAACGCAATCCGCCATACGTATGGAAATCAGGAACAACGATTTCGCTTTGCAAGACGTGCACAATGTCCGTATCGTCCCAGACGCTCTCGGTCGTCAGCGTCGCACCGCGTACCACCATCCCGTTGATAGCCGTGCGGCCAAGCTGATTGTTGTTTACGAGCGGGCCGAAATTGCCGATGCCGACATTCTCTCTCAAATTGAATCCGGTGGACCGTCCATAATCTCGGACCCTGTCGGCGTTCAAGGAATTGGCATCAATACTGATTGCCGCTGTGCCGGCTTCGGTATTGTTTCGAATGACGTTATTGAGGATAACCGGTTGGCTTCCTAAAACAAAAATAGCGGCCTCGTCGTTGACCCCGCGTGCATCACGGTTGGTTAGTCCCGGAGTGCCGGTCCCGGACGAATTGTTTTCGATCAATGAATTTGCAATGCGTGCCGTGGACTGATGAACTTCAATCGCATTGAACGAAGCAAAGCCCCCCGGAACTCGCGAATTCCCGCCGCCGAAGGTGATGATCGCATTGTCGATACTCAACTCGCCGAGATGCCGTGACAGGATACCTGCCCAATTGCCAGCCGAGGGCGCGGAGGCACTGCCATCGTTGTTCGTATCAAAGTTGCCTGCCGCACCGTAGCGGTCATCCAATCGCGACGTGAAGACGATCGGCTTTGCTTCTGTCCCTTCAGCAAGCATCGTTGAACTTACGCCCAACTCGATACGTCCCCCGAGGCTCTTAATGACCAGACCTGGATCGATGACTAAGCTGGCATCGCGGCGGGCGCGTTGCACTTCTGGCAAACCTTGCGTCTGAAGCGATCCGGTTAGCGTCACTCCATTGTCCACAAATGTGGTATCGTCCCGATTGACAACCCCTGCCAGCACAAACGCGCCTGTGTTGTTGACTTGTCGCCAGATCTTTCGCGAGACGTAGTCCAAGGTCGCTGTGGGCAACTGGCCTAGTCGAATCGATTGTCCAGCCGCCACGATGGTCGACTTCTGGGCGCTCGGCAAACTCTCTTGCCCATAACGGTCGACGTACGTGATGAGGTAGTTTAGCGACACACTGGTTGCGAAGCCTGCACCGCTCGTCGGAGCGATTTGAGTGAATGTCACCAGCGATGTGTTCGGCCCGACTTGCTCTCGTAGCGATCCACCAGGTGTTCCCTCAATGAGCAAATTCTCACCCAGAACGATCGTGATTTCAGAATCATTGATGCGGGCGGGAACGCTCAATGGCTTCAGACCTTGTCCGGGCAACGTGTCGATCCGTACGAACAAGCCGTTGATGGAATTGTTAAGAAGCGTATTGGAACGGATGTCGGGCCCAATGCGCGAGTAGTCGGCAATGAATGCGCCCCCGCTCTGATATCGTGACTCGGTAAAGAGCGTTTCTTCAAAACTATTGGGATCGGCACTGATGGCCGAATCACCACTGCGAGTGATCCGATTGCCGATAATGAGCGGCCGGGCTTCGGAAAGGTCTATCGGGCTAACGACCCGCGACAACGCACCTATGCCAACTTGCCCCCCACCCCAACGCATATCCGCGTTCGAAATCGTATTCAGGAACACACCTTCACGTTCACGATCGAACCGTCCTTGGGCACGATCAAAGTCATTCCGAATTTCGATGCCGCCCCATTGTCCGGGCGTTGCCGTCGTAACGAGTGGGTTGGTATCGCGACCGAGCGACTCATCTTGGAAACTCGTGAAGTAAACGGGATTGGATGGCGTCCCCAATACTTGAATGGCGGCACCGCTTCGATCGGTGGTACTGTCGTTGCTTCCGACCAGGATACTGCTTCCTGCAAATTTAAGGATCGCACCTGCGTCCACCATCAACGATACGCCCCGAGGGACATTCAATGTCGCACCGTCGGAAAGGATCCCAACCGACCCGCCTCCATCACCGATTTGAAACGCATTGTCGTCGGTCAAACTTGCAGTTCGTGTATCTCCAACCAAACGAATGATGTCGCCGGGTCGGGCAACTTGCGTCGCCTCGACGATGCGATTGAATGGGTTGGCAAGCGAGCCATTGCGAGTTGTTCCACCAAAGGCCTTGTCGACGACCAGGGTGCGAACGGCCGGATTGCCCGCC
>JANODW010000014.1:0-21826 GCA_031412875.1 Pirellula sp.
GTCCAGTTTAGTATAGCTCAGCATCGCGGTGCTCGTGCTCGTGCTCGCTTGGATTTGTGTTCGAACTGCGCTTCTCGTAATATCCCGCCAGCGACAACCAGCACATCGTGAATCGCAGCACACTCCAACGCGGAGCCACGAAAGGTCAAGTCGGTCATGCTTGAATTAGCGTCCTGTCATGCTGACCCCGTTTCGATTACGAGCACGAGCGCCGTTTCACTGAGCACGAGCACGGCATTTCCGTTTCAATGCACCGCTGAGGCAGAGTCGCTTTCGGCAAAAGCGACCTACGGCGACCGATGCGATCTTGCCAATCCCATCACTAATATACCAACCAGACCCGCCAATACGATCCACTGCCATGCGCGGAGCTTGTATTGGGAATGGAACTGCAGTTCCAATTCCATAGGGGTATTCTCGGCAACTTGGACGCTCCGTTGGAAGCGGTAGCGGTTTCCCTCTTCGGGAAGTGTGATCACGATCGCTTGCGGCGCCGGTTCGCTGGTGCGTTGGTGTTGCACGAGGCGGCCAGCAATTTGTTTCAAGATCGCGTTGTCTTCTTTGCTGTTGCCTGCTAACAGTTGGCTCAACTCCTGCGGACGAAAGTGAAGTTGCTCTTGCTGCAAGATAGGATTGATCGCCGCAGCCTGCCTCAACTGCTCATTTTCGGAGACTGCCGCCCCTCCCCGATTGCTGTCCAGGAATAGACGTTGACGGCGTGTGTTCAATCCCAAAATGGCCTGCTGTGTTTGTAGATTCTCCAATTGAACACGCGCATCTTCGTTAGAGGCAGCATCGAGCGCATGGCGATTGGCCACGTTGCTCAATGCCCATTGCGCTTTGGTTTGCTCCCCGGTTTGCAAAAGCTTATTCGCTTGTACTAGCAGATCAGACGCCTGCTGGGCTTGGTCTTTTCGTTTGTCCCTGAGGTTTGACAAATAGGATTCTCGGTCGTAAAGGGCCCGGCGATCGTGTCCCACCCATTCCAAATTGCCCTGGCTATGGATAAGTTCGAATCCGATCGGGGCGATGACGTTCCACACGATGTTTTCTAAGGGCACATTGAGTTGCGGGCTGACAAGACTCACCTTTTTCAAGTTGTCGCCAATCAGCGAGTACACAAATCGGACCTGAGCGGTGCGATCGTCCATTCCGGGTAAAATGTAGAACTGCCAAGTGTTGCTGCCGTTCTTTTGGCGAATCGAATGAACGCTCTCGCCGTTAACGAAAATGCTAAACAGTTCGCCCCCTTGCGGAAGCTGCACACTCAAACTGCTTCGCTGAATTACCTCCATGTTTACCTCGACGGAAGTAAGCTGGTCCCCGGTGGGCGAAAGAACGGTTGTCAATTCTCCCGATGAAACGCGCAGCTTGAGAGCATCGGCCAAGGAATGCCGGATCACTTTCAAGCTCAATGGTGTCGTCGGCGAATTGGCGCGCAAAGATAACGCTGGCGCATTGCGATTGCCGGCATCGCGTAACGGTTGAGGCACGGTGCTCCAATCGCTCAACTGCCAGCCTTGAGTCAACGTTCCTGTCTCCATCTCCAATCGCCCTCCCGACCGAACGGCAAAATGGTAGCCCAACTGACGGGCGTCCGGAAAATCCACCGGACTGAGCGACTCTCTATCGCCCGCGCGATCGCCACGTCGTTCGTATTCAATTTGGAATTGCACCGGTCCAATGACGCGGCGTTTGAAACGGAGTTCCCAAACACTCTCATCCTGCGCGGAGCGAACGAAATCGCTGACCGTTTCCCCATGGGCCCGGATCGTCTTGATCTCTTCTGTTCCCATCGCTGGCAACTTGACGGACAAAGTGCGTATCGCAGCATTTTGGACCGTAAACTCAGCCATCAACGACGAGCGAGTTTGTCCCTCGCGCAACGTCACATCGTGAAGCACTTGACCAGTGACCCACGGAGCCAGTTTTTCGATCCCCAGTTGCAAGCTCCACTCGCGTTGGAGCAATCGAAAAGCCAGCGCCCCTTGCCCCTGAGCGCCCAACGAACGCGGATCCGCTTCGGACACATTTTGGCGCGTGATCGTTCGGAGTCGGATTCCTGTGATCGGCTGCACGACCAGCTCGCCCGATTGTCGGGTCGCTTCGTTTATTTCAAAGCGAGGGATCGACCATTGGGTGGCATCGGTAGGTGCTGTTCCCGCCAATGTCAACGCAAACTTTTGAGCGCCGATCGTCTTGCCCTTGAGGTGGAGTACGATTTGTCGCTGGCTGTTTTCGGTAAGCTCCGACCAGTGGTGCAGCGCATCGCCTGATAGCGACTCTACCTCGAATCCCGTCGGCAACGGGAAGCTCAACTGAAAGAGCCCTGTCCGGCTGATCTCGGTCACGAATTGCAGCCCCAATACGATCCTCTCATCTCCAAACGAAACCACCTGCTTGCTCGTCACTCGCACTTCCGGAGCGACCGGCGAGACTTGAACGGATAAGCTGCCACCCTCGGCGCTATAACGGTAGACGCGATGCAAAGTCGTTTGCTTATTGGTCAACATGCTGCTGTCGAAATCGCCGAGATTGACCAACGATAACCCATCGGCTTGTACATTTTCCGGCTGTGCTTCGCTTCCAAACGCGAGCGCAATGAGGCCAACTTCCCCACCTGCCCCTTCGACCCGGACCGGCGCGAGCTGAACGGTCGTTGGAAGCGCATCCAGGCTGCGCTGCGTATCGACCGTCACGGTAAACTCCGACGATGCGGTAGGGCCAATCTGCAGTTGAAGGCGACTTTTGTCGGCATCAAACTGCCACGAAGCGACGGGTCCGTCGACCGAACTAACGGTGAGCCCCGCTGGGATGACCAGACTGAGCTGATTCACGCGGCCTTGCGAAGCGCGAATTTTCAAACGATGCTTGCCATCGATGACGCCCGGTCCCGGTGTATAAAGCCCAGCCCCTTCCACAAAAAACTGCGTCGCCTCGATCGTTAAATCGCGAGTCTGGGGACGCAGAATGATGCTCGCTCTGCCCGGTCCAAGCAGGAGTCGCACGCGGGCTTTTGCAGTGGCCACGGATGGCTCTAAGGCCATCGGATCGATTCTTGCTGCCGATGCGCAAACAACCTCCCAGTTCGGTTCGTCATGGCTCAAATCGATTTGTTGCAACGCAGCAGCCCCCGTTAACACCGGGATCCCCGCGGTGCTCTGAACGGCCTCCAACTGATACGCGAACGTTGCCGTGTACTGCTTCAGGGGCGCGGGACCTGCTGCGTCATCATCGGCCCGCTTTTCATCCGCGATCTCGGGTCCCGGAATCGTAACCACGTATGCTACGCCCTGATTGGGAATCGTTACCTTACCGAGCCGTAGACCTGCTCCGTCGAATTGAGTCAATACTGCGGGCGCGCTAAGCAATACGAATCGATCCCCAGGTCGCCCCGAAAGGATCATCTCTGCAGAAGCCGACAATCGTTTGTCGCGATGGGAGACCGACCACTTTTGAACGAGAGAACTTGCGGAAACGATGCCGTCTGCGTCCACAGGGACCGCGTGGCTACTGGGGAGTTCCGATTGCAATGCGGTTGCGTAGAGCGGGTTCGGAAAACAGAGGACGGAGATACCGATCGCGAATGCAAGGATCGAGGTTGTCACGACCGAGTTGGAATTGCCACCGGCAAGCGGCATCTCGTTCGTCATGGACGACGGACTATCCACCGATCCCTGGCCCTTATTCTCTGCAATGTGTTTGTTCCATTGAATGGTTTCTGGTACCCACCAAAACACAAAAATCGCTACTGACATCAAACCAAAGAACCAGGGTGCACCGTCGGGCTGCATAAGCACTCCTATCGCAATCAGCGCCCATGCCATGGCGCGCACGAACCAGCCGTTGGCCGAGGACCGCGATCGATAAGCAAATATCGCGATCAGCATGCCGACGGCAACGATCGCAACACCCGGCCAGGAGATGAAAGCTCGCCAACTCGGGATGTTGCTTACCTCCAGGTGGACGGTTTCACCGGATGCCAAGACCGGCAAACTCAGTTGTAGCGGCGCGATCGTACCGATGCTTTCAATCGTGTACCAACAAGCGAAACCTGCGACTGCAACGGCGATCGTCAAGGCAAATAGCCTCACCGGCACGGAACGTGTCCATGCAATCGCGAGCGCTAACACAGCCAAGCCAATCAACGGGCTCAGTCCCCGCGCGGCCAACTCTTCAAAGCCGTTTGGCCACAGAACTGGGATGGTCGGTTCGACGTTGCCGCCGCTCGGGATGAGCACATGATTCTCGTCCGCGGTGACATTCCATTGTGTCTTTAGGACCGGCGCAAATACGGTCGGCAACGCAATCGAAGCGCGCCTGCGGTCCGATGTTGGTCTGCCCAATCGCACGCTGACTTCGACCGCTGCATTGGGATCCGCCCCACCCGGCAACGGTATGAGAGTTTCGTCACCGGCCTGTCGCGCCGATACCGGGCGGCCGTCGACGGAAACTGCCCATAGTCGTACGGGTTCTCTCGGCAGTTGCAGTTTCAGAGTTCGCTGCCCTCGCGATTTGACGTAGTACACGATATCCGTTACCAAGTCTCCGTCCTGCGACACACGGCTGTTGGCTTCCGAAAATTCGACAACCTGCGCTGCTGTTGTGCCGGGATCGAACCAGTTCACTTTTAATTTCAATTCGAACGGCCTTTGCGTATATTGCCAGGTTCCCAAGGTAGGGGCGGTGCTGAGCAATCGAAACTCGCCAGGCAGTTCCAGCGGATCTAGGACCAGCAATTGACTGGATACCTGCAACGTTTCCATCTCGACTTGAACCGGGCTGACGACTTCGACATAGCCGCGATCTCCTTGAACACCCAGCGGAGCGACCAGTCCCGCTTGGAAGGATCCATCCACCACGTTCGGTTTTTCTTCAAACGTAACCAACAGGGTATAAGCCCCAAGGATCGGTTGTTGCAAGGAGACGACCAACGTGTCTGACTCTCGCCGCCAATTCCGAATCTCTCGCCCATCGACGGTCACGTTTCCGAGCTTCGCCGGAACCGTCAGTTGCCACTCCGCCACCGGAGCGCCGGTGACTGTGTAGTTGACCAAAGCGCTGCCATACACGGTCCCTTGGCTCAGCGAATACTGATGAAAAACATCAGACTGAATGCTGCGTTCCAATTGTTCAATCTGAATAGTCGCCTTCCAATCCGGCTCGCGAATCCGGAACGCTTGCTGAAGATTCGGCACCGGTCGGGGGAAGTACGACAATGGCTTCTCCACCAATAGGTCGATCGTTCCCACCGTGGCGCGATAGCCCGCTGCGGCAACGATACCAATGTCACCGCGAACCGTTTTGGCGTCGGGGAAAAGCAAGTGTGGCAAATTCCATTGACCAGTGGTGGCGACTTCGTTCTTTTCTAATCGCAAGCCGATCAGGTGCCTGCCTTGCACATCTTGACCGAATAGAACTTTTAGGTTCCTCGTTCCGTCGATTGGCTCTGCCGATGCCATGTAGTCTGAAACACTAGCGCCGGTGACGGCTACGATCGAGTAGTCTGCTGGTACTTTAAAATTCCATTCCCGAATGGTGGCTTCGCGAATGTCCAATTCAATGTCTGCTGCAATCACACGGTCGGACTCGGATAGCTGGTAGAGGACCAAGTGTGTGACGTTGATTTCTGGCTGCACGCGGTCGGCAACAATGGTGAAACCGTAATCGGCGGACGGGAAACGATAAACAACCAGTTGTCGCGATTGCAACGGTTCGCCTGGAAATTGCTCCGGTGCCAATTGTGTCAAACCGCGCAAAGCAGTGGGCTCCACGCTGACAGACCCCGAATTGGAGATTCTGATATTCCCGGAGTGGCGGATGGCTCCTTGCGGTTGAAGACTGAGTCCAGCGACACGGACCGGAAAGGCACCGAGGGGCGTTTGACTCCGCACCGTAATTTGACTGTTGCCAGTAAGCGGTTGATTGAGCGAGAGTTCCAAGAGTCGCTGGTCACCTTCGCCAACCACCTTCCAGCCCACGATCTTATCCCCTTCCACACTCAGGATCTCACCGGGACCCACCAGATCGATAGCCAGGGAGGTCAATTGCCCCTGCAGCAATTGATAACTAATGCGATGCTCCTGTCGCAGCAGACCGGGGCCGACGGTCGCTTCGATGATTGCGTTCGTGGTAAAGAATGGTTTGCTCTCAACCGTACTGCGAGCATTTTGCCATCGCACCATCACCTGCCCCGTAGCTGGCAAAAAGCCTCGCCACTCCTTATCGACAAACATAGGAACAAGGGCTTGTGGATCTCGGGCAAACTCGATCCCGGAATCAAGCCCTACCAACCGGACGGGCACTACGGCGCTGGCAGCCACCGTGAAATTTAAAGTTTGCCATTGGTTCGCATCGGCCTTGATCGCGGCAACGAAATCGATCGCGATAGGAAAGCTTCCGGGTTGAGCGAAAACCAATTCAAACACCGGACTAGAATCCGCGTTCAAGAGCTCGAGCCGATAGTCTGGACTTTGCGGCAATTGGCTGATTGCAATATTTCCTTCGAGGATACGAAGTCGCGAGTCCGGAACGCTTACGGTGACTGTTCCACGAAGTTGGCAGCGAACCGACTTGCCGCTCGGATCTAGCTCTCCAAGGAGTGTCGTGTCGAGCAGTTCCACGATCGGCTTCAAAGCGCTGTTGCGAGAGAGCTGGATTTCCAGTCTGCCGCCGGTGGCGGTTTGCAATCGGTCGATCCGTTTGTTGGAGACAAGGGGCGCGAACCCATCGGCCGCAACGATCTTGCCCGCAACAGCGCCGTCATAATGGATTTCAATTTGCGAGTCGAATCCGAGTGCCTTTCCGGGCATCAAATGGGCGAGTTCTATTCTCGCGGGCAACACCGCATGTTCGTTTCGAATACGGAGGATCGCGGTCGTTGTGTTAGCGGAACGGTTGCTATCCTCCTGACCGCTGTCCCCCTCGGAGCGTGCAGTCGGCTTGAGTTGCAAATCCAAAAACCGTCTCGAGTCGGCGGTACGAACCGCCCAGGAAGCAATCTGCTCCCCTTTCACGTCTATCAGCTCTCCCGGGCCGCTGAGTTCGAGACTGATCGTTTCAGCCGGGGCTCCGGTTGTCGGATCCACGCGACCGCTCCCTTGGACGACGCGAAGTTGGAGTTGGATAATTTGCTCCACTTCTTTTAGCCCAATGCGAACATCTGCGCGTGCGATAGCGGAGTACAAGAACGCAGTCGGCTTGGACGGTGCGGGGGTCAAAACGATCGTGTGTGACTCCTGGGCCCAAGCCGACGAGGCCTGAGTCCCTAGCGAAAAACAGCCAACGCATAGAGCGAGGGAGAGCCGAGCCAAGAGCGTGGTTTTATACTGGATAAACATAACTGAGTTCCGTTAGGATAAATTTGCTGAGCCAAACTCCGGTTCAATGACTTGTTATTGTTTTCTCGATCATGGCTTGCAACTGTTGAACCCTTGTTTGATTGATAACTTGCTCGGGTAGTTGCTTAAGGATCTTTAGCAATGGAGCCAAATCAACGCTTTCTGCGAGCGGCCCACCGGCAAGCCTAGCAGCGAACAAAGCCGCTATCGAAGCGAGCTGGATAGAGGCGGGGGCCGATTCCAAGCGGGGAGTGTTGGATTCGTAAAGGATAGGCCAACGGCGTTCGACCATTTGACCGGTCGATAAGTCTTGGAAGCGTACCGATACGCTTCCTACATCCCCGCTGCCATTGGGCTTGATCTCAAATTGGTAGACTGCCACACCCGCTTCGGCTGCCGCCATCTCGGCCGCGTCGACTTGGTCGTTTCGGAAATCTTCTTTGTTGAGTCGATGCTTCTCGAATCCGAGCAGCTTGTAGCGTCCCACTCTCTGCGGATTGAACTCCACCTGCACTTTGACGTTTTTGGCCGAAGGTCGCAATGCACCTGCAAGTTGAGCCGCAAATCCTTCGCTGGTCTCGGCCGAAGAGCCGAGCAAATAGTAGCGACCGTCTCCTCGGCGTGTTAGTGCCTCTAACACTTGGTCATTGACATCCTGCGCAACGATGCCTGCTGCATCGAAAGCGATCCCCGCGTCGCGCATCTGCGCTATCAATTTTGCAAGGCTCTCCGGATTTGCGTCACCCAAGTTAACAGCGCCATCGGTCAACATAACAATTCGATTCTGCGCTCCAGCAAGCTGTTGCTCTGTCGCTTTTTCGCGAGCCAACATGAGCGCTGCCTCGATATTCGTTCCGCCCTCACTCGGCAAGTTTTCGATCAACGCCAACAACGACGCGCTTTGATTGCCCGGTACCTTGTCAGCTAACAATCGAGGTGTGCTGGCGAAGCTAATCAATGTGATTTGATCGGCGTCGCCCAATAGTTGCGTTAGCGATCGAAACGCTTGAAGGAGGGCTTGACGACGATCCGAGCGTTCCATCGATCCGGAATTATCAAGCAGTATCGTCAACCGAAGCGGAGTGTTCTGCGAACGTCCCGTGGCCGACGTTCGCATCGAAACACGCAGCAAATTGCGTTGGATCAAAAAGGGATGGATCGCCTGTTCCATCCTACAAGCGACCTTTTGATCGCCTACCGGCAGTGGATCTTGGTAATCGAGTGCATTGACGAACTCCTCAATGCGTATCTTTTCGGAGGCAGGCCATTGGCCTTGCGCAATCGCAGCCTGGGCCAATTTAAAAGAGACATCGCTCACGTGCAGTGAGAAGGTCGAGAAGGGGTCCGAGGACGCAGATTGTTCTTCGAGCATTCTTTGCTGTTGCGGCACCGACTTCTTATCGCCCGCTCTCCTTTCACCGCGAGGCTCGAGCTCGAATTCCGATGCCGGAGTTGTCCCCATCCTCTTGCCCAATGCGATTTCAGCTAAGCGTCCATCGGAGTGCAACTCAATCGATGATTTGCTTTTCTCATCTTGGCGGTCGTAGAACTTAGTAATGTCATTCAGGCCAGCGGCGGGCAGGCTTACGTCCGGCGAGCCTGAAAAAGGTCTGTTAAGCTCGCGAAATCGCATATCCCTGACGCGTGCATTCGTCTCCGATTCGGCATTTTTCTCCGCCCGTTTTCCTTCGCCTAAATGGAAAGCCGCATCGGGAGTCTCCATTCCGAATCTAAGCGATGACGCTTTCGTAGACATTGCATCCATTGGCAACGATTCGACCTCCGAAAAATCCTGAGTAGCAGTTGCACCTCCCTGCGACTTCATCGCCCAACTGAGTTTGGGTTCGCTTTCTTGCTGCAAAAGAAGTTGAGGGACTCGGTTCAGCAAGGAGGGCGAAGCGAGTAAACCATTCTGAGGGCCATTCGGAAGGCCATTCACGTCACCTAGATTATTTTTGACCCAATCTTCTGCTTGTTCACCTTCTTGCTCCTTTTTAGAAAGGGTGGACGTCGATCCTGAGCCCAGGAAAAGAGCATCCTTTTCACGAGTGCCGCCTCGTTCCGCCAAGTCCAATCCTAACTCAGCAGTCCGCAGCCCATCGACCGCGGCGACTTCCTCCGTCCAGACTCGACTCTTTGCTTCCGAATATAAATCGCGGCTCAGAAATTCACTTTGGCGTGCATCCGACGCATCGCTAAGCATCGACGCTTTGTCTTGACTAAAGCGATTTACCTCCCCATTGCCGGGCTTGGCAGGAGCTCCCACCGCAGGAATGCCGCCATCGGCCCGAGCCATGCCGCCGCCACCCATGGGTCCCTTGAAATCTAGTTTGCGTTCAAAGCCGCTTCGATCAAGGCCTTCGGATTCGACAGCCTCTCCTGCCGAAGGTTTGCCCGAAGCAGGCTCCATGGCCGAGCGTCGGTTTGGGAAGTACTGGACATCGTCACTCAAGAAATACGCAGACGGAAGAGGGCTCTGGGCGGTTTGGCTACTGGGGCTACTGGGGCTGATAAAGAGATCCAATGTTGTACTGAGGGCGGACCTTCTGTGTGCAATACTGCCAGGAAGCATCAATCCAATCAACACACACGCTGCCGCCGCGACCGTTCCAACGGCCAGCCAACGGGAACGTCGATCCCACGTCTTCGTGGCCACCGCACTTGCCAAACCTACCTTGGTACCTACACCCTTTTCCTTGCCATCCAAAACGGCTAGCAAAGGCTCACGTCGATCGGCAGGCAATTGCCAATCGCTATCTGCTGTCGGCGAATCCTTATCCGCCGTAGAGTCTCCACTGCCTACCGCCCGCAGTAAGTCATGCAAGAGTTCGAGATGCTGATAGTAAGCCATCAACTCGGCTCGCTGCTCCATCAGGGACTGCAATTGATCGCGTTCGAAATCGGACGCTTCGCCCATCACCAAATTCATCAATCGAACTTGGAGCTCTGGTTCGATATTGCTGCTACTGAATGCTTCGTTCATGATTCTTCTTCGACCCCCTTGGGCAACAGGCTATCGGCCAGCTTTTTCAAAACTTGATGGAGCCTGTAGCCCACATTGCTAATGGTCAGTCCAGTGCGCTGGCTGATATCGCGGTACTTGAGATTCTCAAAATACTTCAGTTGAACGAGCCGTCGGTCTTTCTCAGGCAAAAGGCTGATCAAGCGTCTCAGTTCGGCCTCCGTCTCCATACGTACGATCATCTGCTCGGGCGTTTCCTTTTCACTATCCGTTATGTGCATCGATTCGTCCTCCGCACTGAATGTTTCACGACGGCTTTTGCGATGATAATGAAATGCTCGATTGCGAACGCTTCGAAAAAGCCATGCTTTCGGCTCGTTGACCTCGCCCCAATGGGCATGCAACTGCAAGAAAACCTCCTGCACGATTTCCTCTGCGACGGCGCGACGACCGGTCAGCGAAAACGCGAAACGCAGCAAGTGCGACTCCTCACTATCAAACAAAGTCCGCACCGTCAGCGCACCCGAATCGGGTTGCTCCGCGCGATTGACTTCCGGAGTCGGTTTCAAGTTGGCCTCTTCACGCGGTAGTTCTCCCCGGAGCCGATGGGTTGGGTCTGTGCCGATGGGTTGGTTCTGTATATACAAGACCCTCAGCAAGCTACTTTATTAGGAGTATTTGGCGGGTTTCAATGAAATTTAGTGAAAGAGAGGGCCAACGCCCCTTTTTGCTTGAAAAAATGCCGTCGAAAGAAGGATTCGTCGAGACGCGAGGAAGGCCGAAATTTCCGACTGGCCTACTCGGGAACAAGCATTTCCTGAATGCGTCGATAGTAATCCGAAACGCGCTGCCGATACTGGGTTGGCACACTCTGCTGGGATTGGCCGGATGCATCGCTGGTTTGCGCCGCGTTGGTTTCGCTATTTCCGGATCCCCGTTTTGCAATCGCCGATTGCGTCGCGGCCCCCTGGCTAACTTTGTCCGACCGGCCGCGACTGGAGGGGGAAGGGGTGGGCATGGAACCGTACATGCCCGTGTTTTGCGGTCGCGGGGAACGGGTGGAATAGCCATTGCTTTCGCCTCCGGGTTCCCCTGGTTCCGATCCACCTTGCCCGGCACCGGGGTTTTGTCCTTTTTGCTTCATCCGTTGCTTGAGTTGCTCCAGCGTACGACCCATTTTGGGCCCGGACGATTTCCCGGGCTTTTGGAAAGCCCCTTGCAACTTGCCCTCTGCAGCTTGGCCCATCGCCCCATTGTCCGGCAGCAGCGCGTCTAGCGCGTCGGCGGCTGCCTTGGCATTCTCCGCCGCCTGTTTGAATTTCGATTTCAAAAGTGATTTCTGAGCGTCGTTCATCAACTCCGGTGCACCACTTTGTTTCATCCCTTCGGCCAGTTGCTGCGCTGACTCTTTGAGTTCCTGAAAAGCCTCGGTGTCCGGCAACTGATCCGCGTTTTCTTGCATGCGGTCGGCGAGTTCGTTGAGCTCTTGCCGAAGCTCCTCCTGCGCTGCCTCCATCTCCATCATGCGGCGTTCATTGGAGGGATCGTTGGGATCGGCATCCGCTAACGACTGCATGCGTTCCGCAAGTTGCTTTTGTTGCTCGACGAGCTCGTCAAAACGTTCTTTGTCTTGCATCAAGGGGAGCGTTTTGCTCAGTTCGTTCAAGGGATCGATCGCATCCTCTTGGAGTTCGTCGCGATCCGACTTGGTTTTTTCGCGAAGCGCATCGAGCTGTTCTTTTTGTGATTGCGTTAGCGGCTTTTGTCCCGCTTGCTCTTGCGACAATTGTTTCAACTGCTCCGCCGATTGGCTGGTCTCTTCGGCCAATTCCTTCAGCATGTTCGATAGCTCTCGATCGATGTCGATATCCATTGGGTTTTGAGCCAGTTTTTTGATGGCAGCCGCTGCGTCCTTGGCGGCTTTCTCAGCCGCATTGAGTTTCTCTTGCAATTCTTTTTGCAACGCGGCGTTGTCAGGATCGGCGGCTGCGCGCTCTGCGGCCGCTTGCGCTTCCGCCACAGCAGTCGAGACGTTTTCCAATTGGCGTTGGGCCGCCTCGTATTTGGCGGACAACGCTTCGGCGCCCCGTTGCTCCAACATCCGCTCTTGGAATTCTTCGATCGAAATGATCCGGATCGTGGTGGTTGGGGATTCGGCACCCTTGGGCCCGCTGGGGTCGTTGTCTTCGGTGCGGGCAAACAATGCAATTTCATCGCCGGGGACAAGTCCCAACTGTTTTAAACGGAGTGGCCAAACCGCGTTGGCTCGCGGCGATGGCTCGGTTGGCAAATCGAGCGACCGGGACGGCGAACCATTGAGGCTGCGATAGAGCCGCAACTGCGTGATGCCGAAATCGTCTTCGGCAGAGATCGAGATCGGCAAATCGATATCGGGCGTTGCCATCGAAAATTGCCTGGGTTCCAAAATGCGAACAATCGGCCGTTGATCGACCAAGATTTCAATCTTGCCGCGAACCCGATCCGTCGATTGCAAACCATCGATATCCGTAACGGTCGCCTCAAACGTGCCCGATCTCTCCAACGCCATCTGGCCCACGACTCGATTGGCTTGATTGTCTTCTGCGGATGCGGGAACCAATTCTATCGATCGCTCGCTTTTGTCCTCAAAAATTATTTTCAATCGCCCTGCCTTGAGCGGTCGATTGCTCTTTAAAAACAATTCCACTTGGGTGCCCACCAGTCCGGCGATTCCCGCATCTGGAATTTTGCCTTCGTATACCGCTTGGCGGGTATATTCCAAAGGAGTGATCCGCACTAACGATTCCAAAATATTGGGCGTTAGCTGTACCTCGAGCTGTCCGGTTTCGGAACGGATCCGACCCGAACGCGCAAAGAACTGTGCCGGCTCTTTGATATCGGTCAACAACGCTTGCCAGTTGGATTCACCGCGTGGCAACATCGGCAGAACGCGTTCTCGTCCATCTTGGGTGAGCGTGACCAGCTCCAGCCGATCACGCGGTTTTCGTGTGATGGACGCCATGATTTTGACATCATCGCCATAGCGAAGCATGTGATTGGTTTTGTCCAGTCGAATGGAGATACCGGTATAGAGCGGCGTATCGCTTGCCGGAAACGCCAAGCGTTTCCACTGAGTAAGCACCCATTGTGGAAACACTCCATAAAGCAACGCCATCCCCAAGAGCAATGTTAGCACGGCAACCGCTGGTCGCTTGGCGGCGGCCAAAGGCAATACCGCCGAGGGCTTGATATGAGCAAGCTGCTGCGAGGATTTCCGAATCGCTTGTTCCGCGAAACTAGCTGTCAACGCAGAGTAGGTCGCGTCCGGTTTGCAGAGCAGATCCCAGCCGGTGGTGATCTGACCGCCCGTTCGCTGCGATTGATCGATCTGGCTAGCCAGTTTGCCGGTGCTGGTGGTTTGTATCGCGCGAAGACAAAACATGCCGATCGCGGCCAAAGTTATCGCGACACTCGCTCGACCACACCACCACCTCGTAGCGGCAGGCAGATCGGAAAAATAGTCCGCAGCCATGACCGCGCACACGAATGCCATCCAGCCGGCAAGTCCGATCAAAACGAATCGACTTGCCGCGATCAGATTGGCTCGCCAAACGAATCGTCCGAGCCGCTTGAGGAGCTCCTCGGTCTCTGATTCCTTTGGCGACGTGATGTTGGCTGTAGACACAAACTGCTTCCGTTCTAGACTGGCGACTATGCCGGCAGCGATGCCATTGCCTTTTTAGCGATCTCGACGCACTTGCGTATGTCCTCGATCGGGTTGGCTTCGTTCTCTTCGTACTCCAAGGAGAGCGCTCCATCGGCAGGGAATTTCGCTTGGATCATGGCGTCAAAGACCGCATCGCACTGCAAATGCCCTTGTCCGAGAAGAACCCCTTTGGCTTTGTCTTCCATGGTCGCAAAGTCTTTTAAGTGAACGCCATAGAGTCGCCCTTTGAGCGATCGGATCACTTCGACGGGTTTTTCACCCGAGCGAATGTAGTGACCCAAATCCGCGCAAGCGCCGATGCGTTCGTCTCGACCCTCGATGGCTTTGAGCAAATCCGCCACCTTGTTGAATCGATCCTTGGGTCCATGGTTATGGATAGCGATGCGAATATTATATTCTTTGACGAGATCGTTTAGGTTGTCCAGCGATTCCGGCGACGGACCGGCGGTGATCGTCTTGAGGCCAACTTTCTTGGCAAACTCAAAGACCCTCTTGTTAGCCGCGAAATCCTTTCCAAAAGCATTCACCCCGTGGGCGGAAATCGTTAGTCCCTGCGCTTTGACTTTGCCGACGATTTCGGCGATCTTTTCATCGCTGGAATCGAGTGGGAACATGCCGCTGTAAAATTCGACTTGCTCGAATCCAAGTTCCTTGGCATGTTTAAGGGCATCGTCGACCGAGAATTTACGAAGCGAATACAATTGCAAGCCCAGCTTCAAAGAGCCTGCGAGCGCCGGGCTCGCTCCCGCAATGCTGAACGGGTTTCCAAGTGAGAATCCGCCACAGGCCAGCGTTCCGGCGACGATGGCCCCGTTTCGAAGGATGGTTCGGCGGTCCATTTTCGGGACAGATGCCGAATCCAAGGCGGTGTTTTTGCAAAAAGTTCGTGAATTCATTGGGAATTGTTCTCGGAGAGGACGGTTTTCGGGTACCAACAGACAGCTCCTATTATTACACTCGCGGAACCGGTCGCGTGTGTACCGATCGAAAAATTTCCAATTCCCCCGTTTCCTAATAAGCTTACATAAGCAATCGTTTGTAATTGTTATGGCCAGTAAAGATCTCGACATCGACCAGCTCGCACTCTATTTGCACATAACGCCCGCTGAAGTCAGCAAAATGGCAGTGCGAGGAAAAATCCCTGGCCGCCGTGTCAATAACGAATGGCGATTCTCCGAGTCTGAGATCCACCATTGGCTCGAGGATCGTATCGGAGTGGGCGACGCTTTGGAACTGGAACGGGTCGAGAAAGTCCTGGTAAGGAATATCGACGTCACCTCGGACGAACGGGCAATGCTCTCGGATTTCCTATGCCCTACCGCCGTGGCCGTTCCGTTGGACGCCCGAACACGCGGATCGGTGATTCGAGAAATGTGCAGTCTGGCTGGCCAAACCGGCTTGCTGTGGGACCCAGCCGCAATGGCCGAAGCGGTTGCAGCCCGCGAAGCGATCCACCCTACGGCATTGGAAAACGGTGTGGCACTGCTCCACCCCCGACGCCCCCAAACCTCGATCCTGTCCGAGCCTTTTGTGGCTCTGGGCATTTCCACTCAGCCAATCCCGTTCGGCAATGTCTCTGGGCATATGACCGACGTGTTCTTTCTCATTTGCAGCACCGACGACTGTGTTCATTTGCGAATTCTAGCCCGACTGGCGAGGCTCGTTACCGACGATGTCTTCCTGACCATGCTGCGATCGGCTTCCTCTGCCAACGATGCAATCGATATCATTCGCAGCGTTGAAGTCGAATTGATTCAATCTGCGGTTAGTGAATGAGCCAGTCGATTGCAATCGGATGGCTGGGACCGACCCACGACTGTTGGCATTGGATCCTCAGCCATTTTCGAGATGTTACTTTGCTGACGGACCGATCGGCCCCGTCCTGGCTGGAATTGCAATCGCAAGCCAGTTCTGAGAGCGAGCCCCGCGTCAATGCGGTATTGCTGTTGGCCCTCGAATCTCGCTCGGATGACCGACTGCAATTCCTTGGCCAGTTCGAACAACATGTTGCACCGAACTCGAGCGTCGCAAAATCGGTTGCCTTGGGCGTGTTGCTTGGCAACGATTGGGTGGGGCATCGCCGAACGTTTCCATTGCCCGAATCCCTGCATACATTCTATTGGTACGAGTTGTACGATCGCCTTTTGCCATGGCTGATGAGCAATTCTCCCGACTTGGAACCGGACATTCCTGGCGATGCCAACGGGGTGGGTAGCAAACGGCGCATCAGCCCTCGCGTGCAACGTTGGATCGACACGAGCATGGCCATCGACAAGCGACTGCACCCGCAACCTTCCATGCAATCACCCAAACGGGTCGCCAACACGCTTTCCATGGCGATGATCGTGACGGAAACAGCTTTGTCTCGGCAGCTTTGGTCCGATGGATTTTCCTCGCAAGGGATCCACTGCATCGCGACCACGCCGAACCATCTGGAGGTGTGGGCCAATCCTGACCTCATCGTGGTGGATTTGGAATCGGCGCCGTTGGAGGTCCAGCAAGCGTACGACCCGGAATGCGAGGGCACTCCTCGCGAACGGTTGGTCCGCCAATTGAAAAGGCAGTTTCCAAATGCGGTGCTGCTTGTGGCCGAAGCATTTCCAAGGTGGGAAACTTGGAACGCGCTGCAAGATTGCGGAGCGGATTTGATGGTCGCCAAACCGTTTCAGTTCACAGGCATCGTCGACACGCTGACCAACATCGCAACGAGTTCCTAAGGCGAGCGGTGGGAACTATTCCACCGTAGGATGGGACCATTGTCCCGTCCGTTTGTTAGTTCGGGACAATGGTCCCAAACTACGGATAGGCCGGAAGCCTATGCCACTGGGTTATTTTTGTTTCGGTCTGGGAACGCGGGCGGAGGAACTTTTCGTTGGGCGTTTGCGTTGCCGGCCGCCGGTCATTCGTTCTTCTTGGCCCTCGCTTTCGACCGGTTCACCGATCTTGTCTCGCATCCGCAAAATCTTGTCTCGGAGCGCAGCGGCCCTTTCAAATTCAAGATTCTCTGCGGCGGCAAGCATCTCCTCTTCCATGGTTTTGAGATACTCCTGGGTAATGCGTTCCGAGGTGGCATCGATGCGGACCATATCCCGAGCTCGCTTGCGATTTTCGGCTGCTTGCTGGATGCTGGCCGTCACTCCTTTGCGAACGGTTTCCGGCGTAATGCCGTGCTCGCGATTGTATTCTTCCTGCAGTTTTCTGCGGCGCTGCGTTTCATCGATCGCGGTTTGCATGGAAGCGGTGATTCGGTCCGCGTAAAGGATGACTTTGGAATTGGAATTTCGAGCCGCGCGACCAATGGTTTGAATCAACGATGTCTCGCTTCGCAGGAATCCTTCTTTGTCGGCATCCAAGATGGCGACCATGGAGACTTCGGGCAGATCGAGCCCTTCTCGGAGCAAGTTGACGCCGACCAAAACATCGCAGCGTCCTTCTCTCAACTCTCGCAAAAGATCGACCCGTTCAAATGCATCGAGTTCGCTGTGCAGCCATCGGCATTTGAGATCGTTTTCGACAAAGAAATTCGACAGGTCTTCGGCCAACCGTTTCGTGAGCGCAGTGACGAGCGTCCGGTCCCCCATCGCGATCCGTTCTTTGATTTGGCCGAGCAGATGCATGACCTGACCGCGCGCCGGGACGACTTCGATAATGGGATCGAGAAGTCCCGTGGGGCGGATGATTTGTTCGACCACTTCGCCTTGCGTCTGGTCGAGTTCGTAGTCGTTGGGGGTCGCAGAGACAAACACGACTTGATTGATTTTGGACTCCCATTCTTCGAATTTCATCGGACGATTGTCCAAGGCGCACGGCAGCCGGAACCCGTGCTCGACAAGTGTCGTTTTTCGGCTTCGATCGCCTGCGTACATCGCGCGCACTTGAGGGATGGAGACGTGCGACTCGTCTACCATCAACAAAAAGTCTTTGGGGAAAAAGTCATACAGGGTGTCTGGCGTGGCCCCCGGTTCTTTGCCGGAGAGCGGGCGCGAATAGTTTTCGATCCCAGGGCAGTGCCCAACCTGTTGAAGCATTTCGAGATCAAAACGGGTTCTCGCATTGAGCCGCTGCGCTTCGAGCAACTTCCCTTCCGACTTGAACTTTTCGAGCTGCATTTCCAGCTCCGCACGGATCACTTTGACCGCGTTCTGAATCCGATCTTCGGACGTCACGAAGTGTTTGGCGGGATAGATATAAACCTCCGTCAGCCGCGAAATCACTTCGCCACTAGCCGGATTGATGATCGATATCTGCTCCACCTCGTCTCCCCACGATTCGATACGGTAAGCGAACTCTTCGTACGACGGCCAGAGCTCCATCGTGTCGCCGCGAATTCGAAATTTGCTGCGCTCAAACCCAATGTCGTTGCGTTCGTATTGGATATCGATCAAACGAAGCAATAAGTCTTCGCGAGGGACGGATTCTCCAACGCGGATCGGAACCACGCTACGCTTGTATTCGTCGGGCGAGCCCAAACCGTAGATGCACGATACGCTGGCCACGATGATGCAGTCGCGGCGACTCACCAGTGCGCTGGTGGATGCCAGTCGCAGCCGATCGATCTCTTCGTTGATGGACGCGTCTTTTTCAATGTAGATATCGCGCTGCGGAATATACGCTTCGGGTTGGTAGTAGTCGTAATAGCTAACGAAATAATGGACCGCATTCCTTGGGAAGAACTCCTTGAATTCCGAGTAGAGTTGCGCGGCCAATGTTTTGTTATGGCTCAAGACGAGAGTAGGCTTCTGGACGGCCTGAATGACATTGGCCATCGTAAAGGTTTTGCCGGAGCCTGTGACCCCCATCAAAACTTGATGCTTTTTTCCGGAGTTCAATCCGCGTACAAGCTCGGCGATCGCTTGCGGTTGATCGCCCGAGGGTTTGAATCGACTGTCCAAATCGAAAGGGGTGAGTCGAGCAAACGGATTCATATCAGGAGATTCCTTTCATGGAGCTTGGCCCAACTACAGCACTCTCGCCCAAATGCTTTTTAGATAGCTCGTTTCCGGGCAATGCGCGACGACAGGATGGTCCGGAGCGGCACCGTTGGAATGAAGGATCTGCAAAGTTCGCGGAGGATGTGGATTTCCTTGTTCGTCAAAGCCGGTCGCTTTCGCGGCCGAACGCACCACGCCATGAAACGATTCGCTATCCAACAAGCCCGCGCACGAACAGGTCAGCAGCAACCCACCAGGCTTGACCATCGCCATCGCAAGACGATTGAGGTCGAAGTGCTTGTGCGTCCCCTCCTCCAGTTCCAATCGGGAGCGAATCAATTTGGGCGGGTCCAAAATTACGACATCGTATTGGCGACCTATCCGCTGCATATCTCGCATGAATGCAAAGGCATCCGATTGGACAAACCGGACGCGTGTATGGTTGATGTCCGCGTTCTTTTTTGCAAACGCAAGCGGCTCGGCATCGAGATCGACTCCCGTTACCTCGGACGCTTGACCCGCTTTGGCCGCTTGGACGGCAAAACCACCGGTGTAGCAGCATAAATCCAAGACTGTCTTTCCCTTGCAAAGCTGTGCGAGCATCCGTCGGTTGTCGCGTTGATCGCAAAAGAAACCGGTCTTGTGCCCGGTCCCAAAATGGACTTTGTATTTGACCCCATTCTCGGTAATCGTGACGACCGGTGGCAAATCCGGAGACGATCGATTCGGAACCGTGCAACCCTCTTGGCTGATGAACTGAGGGCATTCTTGGATGAGATAGTGTTTGGTCCCGAGCTCTTGGGCGAGCATTTCGAGAATCGGTTCGCACCGTTTTGACATCCCTAGACTGAACACCTCGGCACTCAAACAATCGCCGTATCGATCGACCACCAGTCCCGGTGTTCCGTCCGATTCTCCGTGCAGCACTCGGTAAGCGTCCGTGGTCGCGTCGAGCCCGAGGACATCCCGCCTCAACGAAACCGCTTCGCGGGCCTTGCGTTGCCAGAACGCCTCGTCGGGCCATTGCCCCCACCACGAATACAATCGCACCGCCACCTCGGACTTTGGATTGTAAATGCCGTAGGCGAACAGTTGAGGGGTGCCACCCGACTCCTGGGGCTTTGGCATTTTTGGTTTGTATGGGGAGTCCGGTCGCTCCTGGGAAAAGGCCGATTTTGGGTTGAGCGGCAACTGCTGATGGTACACAGCAACCCATTGCCCTGGAGCTGGGTTCCCCTCGACTTCCAGGATCCTGCGGCGGTAGATGTTGGGATGGAGCATCGGTCTGCTCACATGCACGGCTCCCATGACGGAGTTGGTGGGGGGGACAAGCCCCATCAGTTCATCCACTTCAGTATTCTGCATTCCAATAGCACGTTTCAATTGAGGTCATCGCCACTCGCCTTAGTGCCATTCGATGCACTCAACTAATATACGCACATCCCAGCAAATCTGATAGTTGAAGCAATGTACTAAGCTTCAGAAAGGATCCCGCGGACGACACGTCCATAGACGTCCGTGAGTCTAAAATTGCGGCCCGCATGCTTGAAAGTAAGCCTTTCATGGTCGATGCCCAACAAATGAAGAATCGTCGCATGCAGGTCATGCATGTGCACTTTGTTCTCGACCGCCAAGTGTCCAAAGTCGTCCGTTCGTCCGTATGCGATTCCCGGTTTGACTCCACCGCCGGCCATCCAAACCGTGAATCCACCTGGGTTATGATCGCGACCGGTTCCATTTTCTTGAGCATAGGGCGCTCGTCCGAACTCGCCTCCCCACCATACCAACGTGTCGTCGAGCAACCCTCGGCGCTCCAAATCGGTTAGCAAACCCGCGATGGGCAAATCGACCGCCCGGGCATGCTCGGCGTGTTTTGGCAAATTCGAATGCTGGTCCCACGCAGGGTTGGCGGAGTTGTCCCCGTAGTTCACTTGCACAAATCGAACCCCCGACTCGCACAGCCGTCTCGCAAGCAAGCACTTGCGACCATACGAAGCGGTCTCTTTTTGATCCAGCCCATACAGCCGGGTTGTTTCCTCAGTCTCATTGGAGAAGTCGAGCAACGCCGGGGCTGTGCTCTGCATCTTCCAAGCCATTTCATAGGACTCGATAGCGGCATCGAGTTCGGTTCCGCCTCCTGCCCGCTGCTCCATCTGAATCTGATTGAGCGATTGGATTTGATCGAGGCGAGTCCGCTTCGTATCGCCCTGCAAAGGTTCCAGGCAATCGATTGCGAGGGAATCCTGCCCCGCCTTGCCGATCGGAGTCCCTTGGAACTTGGCAGGAAGAAACGCGCTGCCGTAATTGCGGGGGCCTCCATTGCCGATCGACGGCGAAATGGAAATGAACCCTGGAAGGTTTTCGTTCTCGGAACCCAACCCGTATTGGATCCAGGAACCCATCGAGGGACGGACGAAGTTTTGCGACCCCGAATGCAGGAACAAGGTAGCGGGACCATGCGCGACCCCTTCGGTGTGCATGCTATGAATCATTGCCATGCGATCGACATGCTCGGCCATCTTTGGAAACAGGTCGGAAACCAATCGCCCTGTCTGACCGTAGTTCTTAAAGTTCCACGGCGATTTCATCACCCGCTGAGGACTTCCTACCTTTCCTTTGTTCGCGAATTCACGCGCGTCATCGAAACCGACCATTTCGCCATCGCGACTTTTTAGAAGCGGCTTGTGATCGAACGAGTCGACTTGACTCACCCCCCCTTGCATGAACAAGAAAATAACTCGCTTGGCCCTCGCGGGGAAGTGAAGCCCACCCGAACGCATCGCCTCGCCCGCAATGGCTCTCGAATCGCTCGACCAATGCGACAGCAACGATGCAGCGGCAATCGAACCAAAGCCGCAGGCTGTGGATTGAAGTAAAGTGCGTCGGT
>JANODW010000015.1:0-3486 GCA_031412875.1 Pirellula sp.
CATACGACGTGCCGCCTCGCGAGCTGCCTGCACGGCAGGCAACAACAGCCCAACCAATATCCCAATGATCGCAATAACAACCAGCAGTTCGACGAGCGTAAAGCCTGTCTTCCTCTCGAATCGTTTCATACATGCATCTCCAGCGGAACACAAAAGACAAAGGAAAGTGGAGCCAAACCATCAAAGGACGGACTCCTCCATAAAGGGCACCTATCCGACCTTAATGTAGCCCGAACGGGAGAATACACCAAGGTGATTTCGTAAATTGTACGGCGTTTGGGAAACGAATGTTGCGTGCTGAGTCCAATTCAATGTCCCAATCGCTCAATCTTTCGGAATCGGTTTGCTCAGGAAAGGCAACGTCTCTGGCAAAACCTTGACCGACGTACTCAGATAGAGCGGGACCGGGGCACCTACATCAAACTCGCATTGAACAAACGAAGCTTGCCAGCCTTTGTCGGGGACGACCAGTTGGGATTCAAATATTCCGTCTGCAACTTCACGCAGCTCGGTCGGTTTGTACGCTTTGCCAATCGTATCCACTCGAAAATCTCGAGCTTCGCTATTCAAAGCTTGCCAAAGAACCACTCGCTTTGGTTGGGTTTTGCATTGCACTTGCAACTTGTTCTTGTCGGTAAACTTCCAGATAAATTCGGGCCTTGGAGTTCCATGGACGATCGTGTGGTGAAAAGCGGTCAACGTCTGAACCGCGTTGGAGTCCTTGAGGGAATGATCGGTGTTGGGGAAATAGCAAAGGTGCTTTTCACCCGGCAGCTCGTCATAATAGAACTGCGAGGAGTCCGGCAAGAAGAACTGGTCCCCGGTCGCATTGACAATGCACTTAGGAATGGTGAGTCGATCGCGATAAGCAAAGGGGTCCTCGATCTGCATCAAAGCTTTGTAAGCCTTATTGTCGCGCCGTTGCATAATGCGATGGTCGACGTACTCGTCGATCGCGGGTGCCCAAAATCCGTAAGCTGCATAGTGATGGCGCATGGAAACGTCCAAATTGAGCACATCGATAACTAGGGGTGCAATGGCCACAACGCGTTTGTCGACCGCTGCGGACATCCAGGTAGTCCACCCTCTTTTGGAACCACCTGCAACGACGAACTGGTTGACTTCCATTTTTCCGCCCGCATCGCTTTTCATAAACGACTCGACAGTGTCCATCGCTCGCACCACGGATTTGGTCATCGGGCCGCGCGCAGGCCATCGCTCGTCCCCCGTTTTGATGTATTGATCCCAGGTATAGCCGATCAGGTCATCCTCGACTCTTGGTTTGCCATCCCCATGAAAAATCAATGGCTGGTTGGGGATTTGTTTCAGTTCGATCACCACGCTTTTCGTAGCGCTTGCAACCGCAACCAGCATGGGATCGATTTTCTTGGGAGCTTCACCGCCGTTGCCACCGCCTGCAATAAACAGCATCGCTTTGTTCGTCGTCACTCCGTCGGGCTTAAAGACACTGAGCCAGTGCTGCCAAACGGGGCGATTGACTTCCTCGGGGCGAAGCCAAGTTTGCGAAGTCAAATCGATTACGAACAACGTTCCGCCAGCCACCGTTTGAGTGCTCACCAAGTTCCATTTGTAGGACGGGTCCGGAGCCGCAACATAACGATCGATTGCCGTTAACTCGGTATTGATGGTGGCAGGCGTTACAGGATTCGGATCGGCGGCCAACGTTTTTTGAACGGCAGCCTCTTGAGAAATAACGGCCTGGGAAAGCCCCAGCTCACACACGCACAACAAAAATAAACACTCAAATGTTCGCACGCTCGATGCTCCAAAGAGAGGGAGGAAGTTAGCTTCGTCGGTATTCTACTACAATCGCGATCTCGATGCGTTGCGTTCGCGAGGGCGGACCAAAAATCGAATCTCAAAGGGAATCGAACCCCAAAGGGAATCGAGGATGGGCCATTCCCCTAAACGGTTCGCGGTGTGATATAAAAAACAAGAAACTCGCTTCTTATGAAAGGCTCAAGAATTGCCCGCCAACTCCGTTTTCCAACTCGTCCTATTCGCAATGAGCAGTTTCTGTCTGGACTTGGTCCGTGCACAAGACGCCGATTGGCCCGCGTACTTAGGGAGCAACGAGCGCAATCTTTACTCAAACCTCGATCAGATCCATCGTTCGAATGTCTCAGCCCTTAAGGTCGCTTGGACGTACGACACCGGGGATGCTGACGAATACCAAGCGAACAATCTTATCGTCGACGGACGGCTTTACACGCCGACCCAGTCCCGCAAAGTAGTGGCCCTCAATGCAGCGACAGGCGCGGAAATATGGAAATGGGATCCTGTCAAAGAAAACACAGGACCTGGAAGGGCAAGGCAGCGAGGCTTGGTTTATTGGGCGAATGAAAGCGGCGGTGAAAAGAGATTGTTCACCGCTGTCGATGGTTTGCTTTTCGCAATCGATCCAAGCAACGGAGAAACCCTCCGAAGTTTCGGTGAAAACGGTAGGATCGATCTTGGTTCCGGGCTGAATACTCCCGGAATCGCTTATCAAGACTCATTGATTGTCGGTGGGCTCGGAGGCAAAGGCGCCGTTCGGGCGTTCGACGTCCGGACCGGTGCGTTGCGATGGATATTCCACTTGATCCCCCGGCCCGGTGAAGTGGGTCACGACACTTGGCCGCCAAACGCGCACGAAACCGCTACCGGTTTGATGCCCTGGTGCGGACAGTCCCTCGATGCAAAACGCGGAATCGTTTACGTCGCGACGAAAACTGCAGAGCCAGACTTTTATGGAGGCAAACGCAAAGGAGCAAATTTGTTCGCCAATTGCTTGCTCGCCTTGAACGCTGCAACCGGCGAGCGACTCTGGCATTTTCAAATCGTGCATCACGATCTACTAGACAAAGACTTGCCTTGCGCACCCGTTCTCCTCACCGTCAATCACTCAGGCAAACGGATCGATGCGGTTGCGCAGGGCACCAAACACGGACTGCTCTTTGTATTCGATCGCGTCACCGGCGAACCGCTCTGGCCGATCGAGGAGCGACCTGTTCCACAATCCGACTTGATCGGCGAGCAAACTTGGCCCACTCAGCCTTTCCCGACCAAGCCGCCACCGCTCATGCGGCAACAGTATACCTTGGACGATGTTTCCAACCTTTCGGTGGAAACCAATCAGTTGACTCGCGATCGTATCTTGGCAGCGCCCAACTACGGTCCCTTTCCTGCACCAAGTTTACGCGAGACGGTGATGTTTCCCGGATTTGACGGTGGCATGGAGTGGGGAGGGGGCGCCGCAGATCCCCAAGGGATCTACTACGTCAACGTCAATGAAATTCCCTGGCTCATGCAAATGATCGAAACGCGACACGCGGATGGTTCCAAACTGGTGCCCGGGGAACGCGATTACATGGTCTATTGCGGAGTATGCCATGGATTGGAATTGAACGGGAACCTCGAACTGAAGTTTCCGCCCTTGCTCGACATCGGAAAGAGAAAATCCCGCGCCGAGATCGAACTTATGAC
>JANODW010000016.1:0-4843 GCA_031412875.1 Pirellula sp.
CCGCTTTGGCAGAAATGATTCCCGAACCGCAAGCTGAAGGTGCACTCACCAAAGATACCTTGTATCGAGCTTGGCATACCTTGGAAAACCGAGTCGTGCGGGACGCGATTCTGGGAGGCACGCGTGCCGATGGACGCGATAGCACCAGCCTCAGAGCGATCCACTGCGAATCGGATTTGCTCCCTCGCACCCACGGAACGGCTCTCTTCCAGCGAGGTGAAACACAAGCTTTTGTTACTGTGACTCTCGGTACTCCACGCGATGAACAGCGCGTCGATGGCTTGGTCGAGGAGTACAGCAAGAAGTTTATGCTGGACTACAACTTCCCGTCGTTCTCCGTCGGTGAATGCCGACCCATCCGAGCACCCGGCCGACGCGAGATCGGTCACGGAATGCTCGCAGAACGATCGTTGGAACCGGTTTTGCCCGATCCAGATGATTTCCCATATACCATCCGTTTGATCAGCGACATCCTCGAGAGCAATGGTTCTTCGTCGATGGCTAGCGTTTGCGGTGGCTGCTTGGCTCTGATGGCGGCTGGTGTCCCGATCACCAATCCCGTTGCCGGAATCAGCATCGGTTTGGTCCGCGAACGGGATTCCTATGTTCTCCTAACAGATATTCTCGGAGACGAGGATCATCACGGCGACATGGATTTTAAGATCTCCGGTACACAAAACGGTATCACCGGTATCCAGCTCGATCTCAAAATCGACGGCATCAGCGAAGAGATCATTCGCGCGTCGCTCAAACAGGCCAAGGAAGCCCGAATGGAAATCCTTCGCAAGATGTTGACCTGCATGCCGCGTCCTCGCAGCGAAATCAGTCGCTACGCACCTCGGCTTCTGCGAACAAAGATCGATCCAGAAAAGATCGGCGCGCTGATCGGTCCTGGCGGAAAGAACATCCGTTCCATCCAAGAAGATACCGGAGCAACGATCGATGTGGATGACGAAGGCAACGTCACTGTCTCCAGCGGCGACGCTGAATCCGCTCGTATTGCTCTGGGGCGTGTCGAAGCTTGCACAGCTACCGTGCAAATCGGAAAGATCTACGATGGTACCGTTTCCAGCGTTCGAGATTTCGGTGCATTCGTTGAGATCCTGCCCGGAAAAGATGGTCTTTGCCATATCAGCGAACTCTCCAGCGGATACGTTGCGAGCGTGGATGCCGTTTGCAAAGTAGGCGATACGATGAAGGTCATCGTCATCGATATCGACGACCACGATCGTGTCAAACTTTCGCGACGACGCGCTTTGGAAGAACTCGGAATCGAAGACGAGTTCGCCAGCGCCGAGGGTGCTGAAGAGGGTGAGCTAGGCGAAGAAGGCGAAGTCGATCCAGACCGACCTTTCGAAGAGCGCGGTGGTGATCGCCCAGAACGCGCTTCTTCCGGTGGAGGCGGCGGACGTGGTCGCTCCGGTGGTGGTGGCGGCGGCGGCGGATTCCGAGGTCGCAGCGGCGGCGGCGGTGGCGGCGGTGGTGGTCGCAGCGGCGGTGGTGGCGGCGGCGGACGCGGTCGAAGTGGTGGCGGCGGCGGACGTCGCTAATCGCAAACCCTTTGTGTCCTAAAAACAAAAAAAGGGCGTATCGATTCGATCGATACGCCCTTTTGTTTTTGATTCGTGCTGTCAGATCGCATCGCTGCGATCGATGACCCGTCGCTCCGTTTAGTAGGGACTCGAGGAACCGGTGTCCGGATCGCCCACCATGTGGAAGTGATTATGGTCGATGTAGATGACCTCCACACTTTCCTTGTCATCCAAGGTATACGGCACTGGCCAACCGTTTATCGTGCGCTCTTCAAAGTAAACCGTGCACTTGTAATGAGCGTGATGCAGTTGAGCGAACCCAATCAACGGAATAAACCGAGGATCGTCGATGTAGTCCGCAATCTTTTCTTTGACGATGCGGACGCGGTTGCGTTGCTTTTCATAAAGCAACGGGATTCCACCTCGAATAGGTCGAGCTTTCTCCAAGGCGTGCACGACTTCGTCATCGCTCGGCGGATCGATCGCAGCCACTGGGCCGCCTGCCGTCAACGGTCCCATGATCGGGACACGTGCATAACGTTCGTGCACGTGGAATTGTATTTCCTCATTGTCTTGCAAATACGGGCTGATCGGAATCGGAACCCCGAGTGGCCCGAGAGCAAGATTGGAAAGGTTGACACAGCCGGTCTGCGCGACAACCGTAGCAATAAGGAATAAGGCAGTGATTCGTTGGAAACGCTTACAGGACATCGGTTAAACCCTTCTCGTGTCGGAGACGACGACTCGTCGAACAATGGTATTTTCGGCTTATCCCTGTTAAGACTTGCGGGTTTTTCCGTCTGCAACGAAAATTCCTTTCGATCGGTTTGCCAGCATTCCCAATTGCCAGGCGCGTCTTGCCAGAATCTACATGCTCCAATAAGTTCTATGGGAATCGGCAGAACCTTTGTTTTCCCTACTCCAACCACAACGATAGAAGCCAAAAACGAATGCCCCAACTCTCCCATATGGTCTACTTCACCCTCCACGACGACTCCGAGCCAAAAATTTCGGAACTCGTCTATGCTTGCAAAAAATATTTGGATGGCCATCCTGGAGTCGTCTACTTTTCCGTGGGCACCCTCAATCGCGAGCTAGCGAGGCCTGTCAACGACCGAAGTTATCAAGTGACCATCAATGTCGTTTTCGACAGTATCGAATCGCACAACTTGTACCAGGTCGCTCCCCGGCATTTGGAATTTATCGCAGAACAGAAAGCAAACTGGAAACAAGTGCGAATTTTTGATTCCGACCTTGTTTAGAGCCACCCGAACATGCCAACCGTCCTAGATCGAATCGTAGCCAAAAAACGAGAAGAGATTGCATTTGCCAAGACCCGGCGCGATCTGCAGTCTTTGCAGGAAGGTGCTGTGCATGGCCCGGAGATTCGCGATTTCTTGTCCGCGCTGCGGGGTTATGAGTATGTTCGGTTGATCGCCGAGGTCAAACGGGCGAGTCCTTCGAAAGGAATGATTCGCCCCCAATTCGAACCCACTGATATCGCGTTGGCCTACGAAGCGGGCGGAGCGGCAGCGATTAGTGTGCTCACCGACGAACCATTCTTCCAAGGTCGTTTGGACTACCTCACCTCGATCCGCAGCAAAGTAGCGATCCCTGTCCTGCGCAAGGATTTTATCCTCGACGACTATCAAGTCTACGAAGCGAGAGTCGCGGGCGCTGACGCCGTACTGCTGATTGCGGAGTGCCTCGAGGGGGACGAACTGAAGCGGCTCTACGATCTGGTCCAAGGGCTAGGCATGACGGCTTTGATCGAACTCTACCACCCTCAGCATCTCGACCGTGTCCTTGCTACTGGAACCCAATTGGTCGGCGTAAACAATCGCGATCTGCATACGTTCGCGGTGGAGTTGGATCACGTGATTCAATTGCGGAAGGAGATTCCGAGCGATATCACGGTTGTGGCTGAGAGTGGAATTTTTACGGCTGCTGACGTTGAGCTAATTCATTTGGCGAACATCCAAGCGATGTTGGTGGGAGAATCACTGATGAGGCAAGCGGACGTCCGGCAAGCGACGATCAATCTTCTCGCCCCGCCCCTATAGCCGATGCGCATTCCCTTTTAGCCGATTCGCACTCGCAACAGTAGCGGCAGGGCGCGAGCCCTCCGGTGTCGCGGCTGAGATGGCAGAGGTTCTTTTCAGGTCCAGCCCGAACGGCTTGCGCCGTTCCGCTAAGGCGTCTAACGGCCGCTCGCTGTCTTGCGATAAAGCTCGATCTCGTACGGCCCTAAAAACATGAGCATCAATGCTCCATCTCCAGCGTAGTGACGAAAAACTTCTTGCAAGAAAGCATGCTCACCTGGCCAGGGGTAAGCGAAAACGAGCGAGTAGTCGTCTAGCTCCAGGTCATGCTTTTCGTAAGCGTTTGCGACCTGATGAAATAGAGAAGCATGATTGGATTGCGAACCAGCAAGGCGTTCGCTGCCGCGGGGCAGGAAATTGCCATGCACGATCTCTCCCTGCAATCGATTGCGGGAAAGAAACCGATTGGCTTGTTCGACCAAAAACGGCTCCGCTTCGATTCCGATCGATTCCCAACCTAGCTGCGAAGCCAAGCCGGTAACGATTCCGAAACCGCACCCCCATTCGCAAAAGGTGTTTCCATTTGCGATCTTGCGGGCCGTGAGCTGTGCTAGCGCTCGCCATACGTCTCGAAAGTCGCAAGCAACATACTGCTCGATAGGCTTTTTCGTCCATTGGTCCCAATAGGCTTGCAGGATGCGATCCGCGTCGTCCAAAATGCACTGCGTCTCCGGAGGGATTTCCAACGCGTCATCCCAATCGAAATCGAGCCGCTCCAGATGCGACAAAGGGTTTGTCGTAGGTCGTTTCATTTGGCTTCGATCTCTTCTATAAACGTCTTACCAGCAGTCCAAAGCGAGTCCGGCCAAGCGTCGTTGTGGTAAAGCCCAGGAATGCTTAGGAACGTTCTCGGAACCGCGTTGCTTGCTTCAAAAAGCTTCTTTCCGAATCGGTACGGAACCACTTCATCCACGTCGCCATGCATTTGCAACAAAGGCCCTTTGTAGTTTGGGATTTTTTCGATGGATCGGAATTGATTTCGCATTAACCATCGCACTGGAAACATAAAGTATCGGGCTGCGGCGACGTCCACAATCGATGAAAAGGTCCGATCCAGAATCAGACCATCGACTTGGGTTTTGGTCGCGATCTCGATCGCAGCAGCACCACCGAGCGACCTTCCTAGCACGATCAAGTGCTTGCCTCGCAGGGATTCTTGTGCGCGAACCCAGTTGGCGACTGCGACCGCATCCGACAAGATGTCCGCTT
>JANODW010000017.1:0-3249 GCA_031412875.1 Pirellula sp.
GAAAGCAAATTCCCTGGCTCTCAAAAGAAATCGTCGTAAAGCCTTGCCAGAGAGGGGTTTGGCAGTCGATGACGATGAGTGTCACCGGATAACAGAAATACACCTATCTGGGTTCGAACCAGAAACCTTCGGTTCCGTAGACCGATGCTCTATCCAATTGAGCTATAGGTGCATCCATTGTGACAACCGTCTTCTTGCGAAATCGGTCGCCTAGAAATCACCTTGTCACAGAGCGACGCGGTCACTTCGTAAGCTCGATTCTATCGGCAACACCAATCCTTGCAAGCCTCCCCAAACGGATCCCAAGGTCCCCCTTTTTTCCCTCTCGCACAAAACACTGTGGAAAATCAACAATCGCTCGTGCTAAGTCGCCCTTTCCAACCGCCAGAAAATTTGCTCTGGTGTTTCAAATCCATTTCTTTTTTCAAAGTCGATTGCGAGTAGACGCAGAAGTCGCCAACCAAAAACTTCGACTCGTTTTGCAATGGTTCGACCAGGCCACAGTGCGTGTTCCGACGTCGCTCATGACACTCGTAAAATGGCAGTTTGCCTGTGACCTTTGATCTCTACCCAAGCTGACCGCGCATCGGGTCGCTTAGTTGCGGAAGGGAGATTGGAATGCTTCGTCCGGAATGGGATGGTAGATCGGTGCTTGTGGGTAGTATTCATCTTGGCCCGCGGGCAGCGTATTCCTTGGTCCCACGTCCAGACTGGGGCCGTAAAAAGGTCCATTGCCGGGCATGCCGGGACTCCAGGACGGAGGGATCGATCCGTGATGTCCTCCCCCAGGAATGCTGCTGTTCATGAAGGGACCAGTACTGTTGGGACCGGTTCCCGGAGCAGATGGGTTGCCATAGGCAGGCCCCCAAGGTGCAAAGCCATTGAATTGGCTGCCTCCCACGACGACTTGTGGCAACTGAGGTCCCCATTGTCCATACGGGACACTGAAGGGTCGGTTTGGATATCGCCATTCTCCATAAGGACGTACCGGTTGACCCCACGATTCTGTTTGGTGGTAGTGGTCCGCACTGAAACCCGCTTGCAAGCTACTTCTTGAGTGCCTGTATCCGCTTCGCACAAAATCTGGCCGTTCCATCGACTGAGGCTCGACGGTCTGAGCATACTGATCGACTCGCTGGCCTGTTGCATCATGGCTATAAGTGGAGGCCATGGTTGTCCAATCGATCGAAGCGGGCTTGGACGGCTTCTTTGTTCTCTGGATAGGTAGCACTACCGCCTCACACGATGCGCGGTCGACTGCTTTTTCTTTTTTTTCTATCGTGGAGCCCTTGGCCGGCGCGCTGCCCTTTTGTTGCGAAAGCACCGTCTGTGCAGACAAAGACCCGCCGGTAATCGTGATGACGAGTCCCATCAAAACAAAACTTATTGGTAAATCTTGTGGCTTGCTCATAGCTTTTACACTAATTGCGGGCCAGTCAATTCCAACAAGATGCAACGATCGATTGGGAATATGCCGCTAAGCTAATCCGATTGTGCGGGTTGTAGCGCTTTGTCGTCCGATGTTGAAGCAGGGGCACACGTGCCACATGGTTAGGGAGCGATGAATTCCTTGGGCAAAACGAGCTTCTTCGATTCGGCGTTGGTTCGAGTGGTCAATTCAATCTTCTTTGCACCGGCGCGGTCGGGGTCATCAAGCACAATCCAGACGACCTTTTGATCGCGTTCCGATGCTGACTTTACAGTCGTGACCGGATTTGCACGCATGGCCAAATCGGTGAGGAGCGTCCGCAGCGGTACGTTGTTTTGTTTGAAACCCCGTATCGATTGGTTGCGCGTGATGCCCTCTTTTTGAAAGGAGGCTCCATCGATGGACATCGTAACCGCTGAGCCTGGAGGGATAGTTTCAGCTACTTCGCCGGCAATCAATTGGAGGGCTGCTTCCAAGGACTCTTGTTCGAAGCCCACGGTAATAGGAGATTGCAAGATTTCCTCGATTGATTTTGCGGTCGAGTTGTTGGCGGGAGTTGGCTGTGCCCCAACGTTCGCGTTGTTTGAGACTGCGGACGGATTCGTTGCCATCCAGCTTGCGATGGCGATGTTATCAATCGCTTCGGATGGCAGATACACGTTTGCGACGACTTGGCCGTCCTCCAAACCTACGCGCAAATACCGATTCAGCGTTCGCATCATTTGAGGGTATCGCAATCCGAGGGCACGCCAATAGGGATGGAGCGCCATTCCGGACGACAACCGTTGCTCGAATGTTTCTGGAACCGTGATTAAATTGGTTTTTAGAGTCGACGCGAACTTACCAATATCGCGTGTCTCGGAACTCAGAAGACGCAGTTCCATATACCAACGCGGCTCCAAGGACGTCGTAACCAGCATAGCTTGAATGGATTCGTCTATCGCTTGCCGAACAGTATCTTGCAACGTGGGGAAACCTGCTAGTAATTCTCGGCCGTCACCGAAAAGGAAACTGGGTGCAACAAGCAAGGTCAGATCCGATCGGCTGTCCGTCGTCTTGAGCAAGGTCTCCAACTGCCGTCGGAGCGGGGCGGGACCGCCATTCAGATCAGGAAGGGTGCTCAGCAATTCCGTGGGACCGATTGCCACTCGCTTGATCATCGCGGCACCGTCGGATTGCAATCCATCCATCGCGACCGACATGCTGTTGGTTGCAAGTTCATTGCTCCAGAGTCCCTTGGCAGCGTTCCCTTTGGGATCGAATGCTTTCCATTTGTAGCCGGATAGTCCATTGACGATCGAGTCAATGGAGGTGGGCTGGGCGAACGAGACGCGAAAAACGGCTTGAGGAAGTCCTGGGTTTTTGCTCGGATATAAGCCGATTGCGACCGATTGGATGCGGCTGTCGTCCAGCAACGGGACCCTCGCAAATTGCTTTGCGATCTCGGGCTGCGTTTGACTCCACCATCGGTTCAATCCCGACGCGGGACCGCGTCCGTTCCAGATGGTATTGGAAGCAAACAGAACGGCCTCCACGCCGGCTGGAAACATTTCGAGGGAATATGCGGATCCAGCATGCGGGGGAGCCCATAGCGATTGCCCATCGTCGGTATCGATCGCGAAGAGCTCAGAGACCGAATCGTTTGGACTGCTCGGCGAAGCGGCGACGCGATTGTTTGACGCCGTTGTAGTTCTCGATTCCGGGGGGGCGACAGAGGTTGTCGATCCTGGCTGCGGTGTTGACGGGATATCCGTATTCGTGGCGATCGACTTGGTTTGCGTGCCGTTGCGAACGAGAACCGTGACCACGAGCCCGAACAG
>JANODW010000018.1:0-1990 GCA_031412875.1 Pirellula sp.
AGGTCTCCGTTTCTTTTTTCTAATACCGTAATCGGTTAACGATATTTTGCGTTTTGAGTCGCTTTGAGGCGTTATTCAGCGTTATTTGCATACCCGCGTCCATCGACGGATAGGGTGGCTGCTACTTTGCCGAAGTCTTCGCTTTGGTCGCCCCCGACTTTGCCTTGCTGTCCTTTACCACCTTGACCGATACGGGCTTGGCGGGGTTTCGCAGGGCGGCTTGAGCGGCAGCGAGGCGGGCGATTGGCACACGGAAGGGACTGCAACTGACGTAGTCCAATCCGATGATGTGGCAGAATTCGACGGACGAGGGGTCGCCGCCGTGTTCGCCGCAAATACCGATCTTGAGGTCTGGCTTCGTTGCACGTCCCTTGTCGACACCGATCTTCATCAATTGCCCGACGCCGGTTCTATCGATCGATGCAAAGGGGTTGGCTTTGATGATTTCTAGACCTTGGTAGGCGGGTAGGAAGGAGCCCGAATCGTCGCGGCTCATTCCCAAACATGTCTGCGTCAAATCGTTTGTTCCAAACGAGAAGAACTCGGCGGATTCGGCGATTTCGTCGGCCGTCAAAGCGCCTCGCGGTACTTCGATCATGGTTCCCACGGTGTAAGCGAATTTTTTGCCGGTAGCCTTCATGACTTCCGCCGCGACTCGGTGCACGATATCCATTTGCAGGTCGAGTTCCTTTTTGAATCCGACCAACGGCACCATCACCTCAGGCTTGACTTTGATGCCTTCCTTGAGGACCACGGCGGCAGCTTGGAAAATCGCTCTGGCCTGCATCTCGGTAATTTCGGGACGCAGGATACCCAGACGGCAACCGCGGAAGCCCAACATAGGATTGAACTCGTGCAGTTCCGACACCATCTTCGCGACGTCGGCGACGGTTACTTTGAGTTGCTTGGCAACTTCTTCTTGGCCCTTCTTGTTGTCATGTTGGGGCAAGAATTCGTGCAAGGGTGGATCGAGCAAACGGATGCAACCTGGCAAACCGTTCAATGCTCGGAAGATCCCTTCGAAGTCTTTTTGTTGGTAAGGCAACAAGGTAGCCAGGGCCTTCTTTCGGTCCTCTTCTTCCTTTGCCAAGATCATCTGACGCACCGCGATGATCCGATCCCCTTCAAAGAACATATGCTCGGTTCGGCACAGCCCGATTCCTTCGGCGCCGAATGCGATTGCATTGACGACTTGGTCGGGTTGGTCCGCGTTGGTGCGCATGCCGAGGGTTCGGTATTTGTCGGCCAATTTCATTAGGAAGTCGTAGTATTGGAATACCTTGCTATCCTTTGGCTTCATGGTCTTGTTGATCAAGACTTGTTTCAGTTCGCTATCGGCGGTGGCGATTTTGCCGTGGAACACTTCACCGGTCGTACCGTTGATGCTGATGTGGTCGCCTTCTTTGAGCGTCACCCCTTTGCATTTGAGCGTGCCTTTGTGGTAGTCGATTTCGATATCGCCGGCACCCGCAACGCAGACCTTGCCCATTTGGCGGGCGACGAGTGCGGCGTGGCTGGAGACCCCACCACGTGCGGTCAAGATACCGTCGGAGGCGATCATGCCTCGAAGGTCTTCTGGGCTGGTCTCAATACGAGCCAAAACAACGCTTTGGCCTTTGGCTGCAAGCTCTTCGGCTTTTCCGGCCGTAAAGACCACTGAACCAGAAGCTGCACCGGGGCCGGCAGGGAGTCCGACGGCCATCAAGCGACCTTCTTTTGTCGCTGCTGCATAAGCCGTTGTATCGAAAATCGGCTGGAGCAGTTGATTCAACGCTTCTGGATCGCCTGACTTGATGGCATGCTCGGGGGTCATCAACTTCTCTTTGACCATGTCGTGAGCGATCTTGACATAAGCCAACGCGGTTCGCTTGCCGTTTCGAGTTTGAAGCATATAGAGCTTCTTTTTCTCGATGGTGAACTCAAAATCTTGCACATCGCCGAAGTTCTTCTCGAGGATCTTGCGAACGTCGTTCAATTCTTTGTGAGCCGC
>JANODW010000019.1:0-1759 GCA_031412875.1 Pirellula sp.
TTCAGGGCACTCTGGCCTCCCAGTTTGAGGCAAAATTGAATCGAAGCCAGATTGAGGGACAGAAGATCGAACGTTGGTCCGAATGGCATTTGGCGAACATCGATTTGATGCTGGCTATCGGCTGCGATTTGTAGTCTTGCCTCGGAATACGCACTTTTCTTGGGTATGACCGAAACGCAATTGCGAATATATTGGCCAGTCGATTCCAACTGTGTGCCTGCATTTTTCAGTGCGCGCCCATTTTTAACTGAAGTTTAAGAGTTTTTCGCTGAATGCCGCAGATCACCATCCAAGAACTAACCATGGGCTATCGAGGCCCTAGCCTGCTCTCCGAAGTCTCCTGCAGAATAGAACCTGGCGAAAAAATCGGACTCCTGGGCCGCAACGGCAGTGGCAAGACTACTTTCATGCGTCTGATTTCCGGCGAGGAGCGCGCGCAGTCGGGCACGATCGAAATGAGTGCAGGAACGCGGGTGGCTGTCTTGCCCCAGGATGTTCCCCTGGACATTGATGGTTTGGTCGAGGAAGTGGTCGCGAGAGGGCTGCCCGATGAGATGAACGACATCGAAAACCATTGGCAGCGCGACCAGCTCGTCGAGCGGGTCCTGATGCAGATGGAATTAAACGGAACGGTCCCTTTCCGCAGTTTGTCCACGGGAATGAAGCGCCGGGTGTTGCTCGCGCAAGCCATTGTGAGCAAGCCGGAAGTCCTGTTGCTCGATGAGCCGACGAATCATTTGGATATCGATGCGATCACATGGCTAGAAGGTTTTTTGAGCTCCCTGCCGAGCACCTTGCTATTCGTGACGCACGACCGTGCGTTCTTGACGCGGCTCGCAAAACGCATTTTGGAAATCGATCGCGGTCAACTTTTCGATTGGTCGTGCGACTACCCCACCTTCTTAAAACGCAAAGAGATCGCACTTCACGCAGAAGAAAAACAGCAATCCCTTTTCGATAAAAAGCTGGCGCAAGAAGAAGTCTGGATCCGGACGGGAGTCAAGGCGCGACGTACCCGCAACGAGGGACGTGTGCGGGCTCTAGAAGCCATGCGATCCGAACGGGCCCAACGACGCAAAACCGAAGGCACCGTCGCCATGCAAATCGATGCCGGCGAACGGAGCGGGATGTTGGTGTGCAATTTCACCGGTGCATCTTTTGGTTATGGAGACAAAGTGATCATCCCTCCTCTCGATTTGACCATCATGCGTGGCGACAAGGTAGGCATCATCGGTAGGAATGGAGCCGGCAAGTCCACATTGCTCAAGGGACTTCTCGGGAAACTGGCTCCGCTCGAGGGCAAGGTTCGGCAGGGGACCAAGCTGGAGATTGCCTACTTCGATCAAACACGCGAAATACTGGATCTGGACAAAACCGCCGAGGAGAACGTGGGGCTGGGTAAGTCCATGATCACCGTCAACGGAAAAACCAAACATATCATCGGGTACCTTCAAGACTTCTTGTTTACGCCCGAACAAGCGAGGTCGCCGATTCGCTACTTTTCCGGCGGCCAACGCAATCGCTTGCTCTTGGCAAAGCTGTTTGCTCGACCAGCGAACATGCTCGTCATGGACGAACCAACAAACGATTTGGATACCGAGTCGCTCGAACTTTTAGAAGAACGCCTGGTCGACTACGAAGGGACCGTGCTCGTGGTGAGCCACGATCGTTCGTTCCTAGACAACGTGGTTACGAGCACCATCGTTTTTGAAGAAGAGGGCATCAAAGAGTTTGTAGGGGGTTATGACGATTGGTTGCG
>JANODW010000020.1:0-10017 GCA_031412875.1 Pirellula sp.
GGCAGAAGCGACCTACGGAAAAATCCATACAGCATTCACCGCGCATGAAGATCGAGCATCATGGAACCAGATTGTAGCGACGAGGAAGAGTTCGCCAGAACCGCCTATCATGAAGCTGGCCACTGCGTGATGGCGGTGCTATGCGGAGCCCGCGCATGCCATGCGTCCGTTTCACCTGAGGAAGACAATTTCTACGGCAAAGTCGACATCCAATGGAATGGTCGCAGAAAATACGTCGATGAGATTGCGGTGATTTTGGCTGGTCCGGTCGCTGAAATGATCTATCGCGGCGAACCGTTGCATCCTGGCTTTGTGCCTCAGTGGTGCCTTGATTGGCAGCAAGCATGGGCGATCGCGCGTCCGCGGGCCACCAGCGATGTCCACTGCCTCACGATACTAGAGCAGATGGTTGCCAAGCTATATCGCTCGATGTCTGAGGACCGACTGTGGGCAGCCATCGCAGCCGTTCAGGATCTGCTCGCTGCGCATGAAGATATAGAGCATGAGCAGATCGCATACGAAGTCCAAGCGTGGATGCGTTAAGCGTCGGGTTGTTTCATCCCCAATTGCTTCATCTTGCGATAGAGATTCGATCGTTGCAGTCCCATCTTTTCAGCGGCTTGCGTGACATTGCGATTGCAGGCTTTGATTTGTTCCTCGATGTACTTGATCTGAAAGTCGGCTGTCGCATCGCCCAGCGATTGATTCAAATTCAAATGGGACCCCGAGCTTTCTGGTTGCGAGGATCGGGGCGAGCTCACGAAATCCAATTGCGACTCGTCGAGCGTATCGCTGGTCGTCAAATAAGCGATCCGTTCGACGATATTGCGCAGCTCGCGAATATTGCCTGGCCAATCATGTTGCAGCAAACGTTTTTTGGCACCGGCGGACCAAGTCGGTTTTGTCCGCCCGATCTTGGTGCAGAACATGGTCAAAAAGAAATCAGCCAGATCCAGGACATCTTCTCCGCGATTGCGAAGCGACGGCAAGTTCATCGTTACGACTGTCAATCGAAAGTACAAGTCTTCCCGGAATTTCTTTTGACGCACCATCTCTACCAAGTTTTGGTTGGTGGCAGCAATGACCCGCACATTGACCGGGATCGGCGCCGACCCGCCGACGCGAACGACTACTTTCTCCTCCAGCACCCGCAGCAATTTCGCTTGGCCTGCCAAGCTCATGTCTCCGATTTCGTCTAGGAAGAGTGTTCCACCCGAAGCCAGTTCGAACTTGCCATTGCGCGTTTCATGGGCATCGGTAAAGGCTCCTTTTTCGTGGCCGAACAGTTCGCTTTCGAGCAGTGTCTCTGTGATGGCCGCGCAGTTGACGGCGATGAAGGGTTCAAAGCGACGTTTGCTTTGATAGTGGATCTGGCGCGATACGACTTCTTTGCCCGTGCCATTTTCACCCAACAGCAGAACGGCAAGGTCGGTATCTCCAACCCGGCTCACGGTCGCTTTGAGCGCTTGCATCTCGGGGGAATTGCCAATGAGTTGGACTTGCTGCTGCGCGTCCTGCGTCAGTCGATCGCGAGTTTGCACGAGGCGTTGCATTTGCTGCGTGTTCGCCAAGGCGGCCGAGGCATGCCGGGCCAATTCAATCAAGTCGGTTTCGTCTTGCGCGTCGAACCGACCATCGGCGTGATTGATGACTTCGAAAACCCCCATCGGTTTATTGCGGGCATCCATCAAGGGAACGGCCAGCAAGGAATCGGTGCGATAGCCACTGCTGGAATCGACCCGTCTATCGACTTCATCGTGAGGGTCCGATCGATCCCAACGCCGTGGTTGAAGGCTTTTTAAAACGGTCCCGGCCAACCCTTTGTCGTCGGCGATGCGGAGCGGTTTCCCCTCCATGCCCAACGCGGGATGACCGACCAATTCGCGGGCCGGTTTGTCCCAAAGGAAAATACTTGCCCGGTCGCAACGCAGCAAACGTGTGGCCGCCTGCGCTATGTCTTGAAGCAAACGATCCAAGTCTTGATGCGAATGCCAATCGGCAGCCACATTAAGAATTTGGCTCAATCGGACAACGTCGCGAGCTTTCTGCTGTTGGCGTTGCCAAGTATCGATTGTCAGCCCAACCAAACTCAAATGTTCGACGATGGTTTCGGTCTGCTGTGGACTGAGTACCGGTTGGACGCAAAGCACAAGGTTCTTGTTGAGCGACGAGGGGATGGGCAAATAGGACCAGAGAGCCGAATGATTCGGACGACGCCCGTCGAGGCATTCGCTTGCAAGGTTCCAGTCGGGCGGTTCCGCAGTGCACTTGCCAATCTGCAGGGTGCGTTTCCAAGCCCCCTTGGACGCCACCATCAAAACCATGCCCGACCCTTTCCAAGCGTTCAGAGACCAACCGAATGGCTCTTGCAACAGCTGTTCGATGGATCGGGCTCGTTCGATCGAGCCGAAGAGTTGATTGACAAAGGGGGTAACCGATGCGCTCATTGGCTAGTCCAGAACCTCGCCTTTGGGCTCTGGCAAAAAGAAACCAATGATGAACGCCAGAACGGCGATCGACGTTGCGACATAACCTGCTGCTTGGGCCATGACCATCGGGGTGACTTTGTCTGCGGTTCCAGCCAGGAAAGGGGCGACAATATTGGTGGTCACGACAGCCATGCTGGTACCGATCATTCGCCCACCAACATTCGTCGCAAAGCTTCCCCCCGTGCCTCGTAGGTGCAGCGGAAACACCTTGGGGAGATACTCGCCGAAGTAGCTAAACTGAGCGACCACCAGCAGTCCACAGAAACCATAAGCCCAATAAAAACTTGTCCCTCCGGATTGGAACAAAATAAAATAGGCCAACGGCACCATGAAAAGCGCCGGAATCTGAAACACCTTGAGCAGCATGACACGGCTGATCCCGAAAATGATCAAGCATGCGAGCAGGATACGGCCTAGGAGCCCGCCAATTTCTTGGTAGAACTGAACCGTGTTGCCGACCTCTTTCACTTCGTTGTTGAGCGGGTCCTGTTTCTTTTTGTTTTCCCGTAGTTTGTCCTTGATCTCTTTCCGTTCCGGCGAATCCGCTGTGGTTTCGTCGTACGCTTTGTTGAGAGCGGCAGCTTCTTTTCTTAATGGAACGAGCTCTTTGCTCTGCGCTGCAAGTTCTGGAAGGCCGGGGGCAATTCGCAGCGGAGTCAATTGCAGTGCACCAAACGCAATGCCGTAGGCGCACGCGGACAGCATGGCCGTCACCAACGTGACGCGTCGGTATTCGGGGGCGAACAGCGCGCTTAGTTTAGGTCGCTTGAGAGTCCCTGCCGCTCGGCGTTCTTTCCAAATGCGAGACTCTGGTACAAAGGGCAGGAGAATCGCAATGGGGATCGCGGGCAGGAGACCGGTGCAAAGCAAGAACCGCCAGGAAGCCGGTTCGGAACCGTTGGGTGCGAGTGGCAAACCAAAATGGGGCAAGTCCTTGATATTCGATAGGATCCAAACATTGACGGCCGTCACAAGAATCCCGCCCAACGAAGCAAAGGCTTGAGTGATCCCAAGCCACTTCTCTCGTTGCTTCTTGTCCTCGAACACCTCCGCCAACCAAGTAATCGCCGCCACGAACTCCACGCACACGCCGATAAACGTGGTGCTTCGAAAGAAGATAAACCAAGGAAGGGTGGTGCTGTATGCAGCCAAGAACGGGGACAAGGAGTAGACAAAAATACTTGCCGCCATCACGAACTTGCGACCGAGCCGGTCGGTTAACGAGCCTCCGATGAGTCCAAAAACGCCTCCGCAAAGCGCCGTGATCCAAAGCAAACGACCGGTCCATAAACTGACCGACGGATGGTTGAGCGGTACGTCCAACAGCTCAGCGATCGCAGGGGGAGCCGCGAGCGGCGTCATCAACAACTCGTACGTGTCGAACAAGAATCCAATACTTGCAATAACGATAATCAACCAAGTCGTCACTGAGAACTGGCTTTTATTTTCCATGGAGGCAGGCTTTGATTGGGGGGCTTGGCAGAGCGAAAATCGACGCTCCGCGAGTATAACCGGGCGGGCGCTGGCTAACGAGTACCAATGGCCTCGCGTTATTTGAATCCAACGCTAATACTTACTTTTGTCGCAATGCGAAGGCGCGCCTGGAACGGAGTATTGCGCCTAGCTTTCCCAATTCCTATTCCCCATCGAATCAAAGTCTCTCGTGTCTGCTTCTGTTCTGGTGACTGGCTATGGTGGTTTTCTTGGACGCGCCCTCTGTCGCGAGTTGGTACGCTGCGGCTACCGCGTCCGAGGCATGGCCCGGGGCGTGTATCCCGACATGCAATCGATGGGCGTCGAATGTATGCAAGCCTCCGCGACGGACGATTCCGCTTGCGATGAAGCTTGCCGAGGAATGGACGCTGTGATCCATACCGCAGCGTTGGCAGGAGTCTGGGGGCCGGCCAAGCGATTCGAAGAGGTCAACGTCGGCGCCACGAATAACCTTCTCCGTTCCTGCGAAAAATTTAAGATCGGAGCGTTCGTTTTCACGAGCTCGCCGTCGGTTACCTTCGATGGATCGTCGCAATGCAATATTGATGAAACCGCCCCCTACCCCACGCGGTGGCTGTGCCACTATCCACGCACCAAGGCGATCGCGGAACAGCAGGTGTTGGCTGCCAACCACCCCAACGGCTTGGCGACGTGTTCGCTACGGCCGCATTTGATTTGGGGAGTCGGGGACCCGCATCTTATCCCTCGCGTGATCGAGAAATGCCGATCCGGGCGGTTGCGGCGAGTTGGCGATGGCCGCAACCTTATCGATACCGTGCACGTGGACCATGCTGCAATCGCGCATCGATTGGCGCTGGAACGAATGTTGGGCCGAGACCAAAACGCCGCGGGAAAGGCTTATTTTATTACCGACGGAACGCCGATCGCATGTTGGGATTGGATCGAAACGATTTTGAAGTCGGCCGGCCTGCAACCTCCCCAACGCGGCATTTCCTTCCGATCGGCCTACGCAATCGGAGGAATGCTCGAAGCCATCTACACTACGTTGCGTATTTCAACAGAACCCCCGATGACCCGTTTCGTGGCTGCACAGCTTGGGGTGGCGCATTATTTCGATATCAGCTCGGCTAAAGAAAGATTGGGGTATGAACCGCTGACCGATAGAGCCGAGCGAGTCGCGGAGCTCGGGAATCCGGGCCTGGCTTTGGGCTTGTGAAAGACCTAGGACTTTAGCATACTAATGCCTCAAATTATTCAGAAATTGGGTTGAGCCACATCTTGCAGTGTAGCGAGTTGAAACGGCCGCGGGATTCCGGAGGCCGTTTGTTTTTTGGTACAGGGGACTTGGATACAAGTCGCTTTGGATCGAATGGACTCAACCGATTGCGACCGAGCATGCGAGAGCGTGATTGGATTCGCAAGCACCTTTTGCTTCGGGTTTTTGCTCGAAAATAGGACGACACGATGGGACGTTATACAGGCCCCAAGGCCAGAGTGAATCGACGCTTCGGCGCATTGTTGTATGAGAGTGCAGGCGCTGTCCGCGCTTACGAAAAGAGAAGCGAGCAGCCACCGGGGATGCACCCCAAGGGACGCCGCACGAGCAATTACGGCACCGCGTTGTCGGAGAAGCAAAAGATCAAGTATTACTACGGACTCGGCGAGCGGCAGCTTCGACGGTACTTCGATGACGCTGTGCGCAAGAAGGGCAATACCGGCGAGACGTTGTTGCTGATGTGCGAACGACGGCTTGACAACATTGTGCGCCGAATCGGATTGGCCAAAACCCGGCCTCAGGCCAGGCAAGGGGTCGTGCATGGTCACTTCAAAGTCAACGGCGTCAAAGTATCGAGCCCTTCGTATATGCTTCGACCAGGCGACGTGATCGAGATCCGCAGCAACGAAGCGGTTCGCAATCTTTACCGCGGCATCATTGCCAACAGTTCCCCTATTCCTTTGGATTGGGTTACATTCGACAGCGAAGGCCTCAAGGCGACGATTCAAGGCAATCCTGGTCCTAGCGATATTTCGCTTCCTGTGAATGCGAACATCGTGGTCGAATTCATGTCCCGATAGTTTATCTTTGGCTTGTTGATCAACTCATGCATTCTCCTGTTGTCGTTTTGGGCGGTGGACCTGGTGGTTATGCGGCGGCTTTCCTGGCTGCTGACGAAGGCCTCGAGGTGGTTCTAGTCGAAGCGGAATCTCGGCTTGGTGGGACATGTTTGCTGCGAGGATGCATTCCATCCAAAGCATTGCTGCATGTCGCCAAAGTGCTGGGTGAGGTGCATGAGATGAGCGGTGATTGGGGCATCGAATTTGGGGCTCCAAAAATCGATGTCGCCAAAGTTCGCGCTCGGAAAGACAAAGTGATTGAGACGTTGACCGGTGGTCTGGGCCAGTTGGCTAAACGCCGTAACGTCAAGGTCATTAAGGCGCGTGGCAAATTCGAAAACTCGACGACGTTGTTGCTCGAAGGGGACGATGCATCGATTCCCGAAGATCGCAAAGTGACGTTTGATTTTTGCGTGGTTGCGACGGGCAGCGTCCCGTCCATGCCCCCGTCGTTTAACATCGGTTCCAGCCGCGTGATGGATTCGACAGGCGCGTTGGCTTTGGAAGACATACCCGCCAAATTGCTTGTCATCGGAGGCGGCTACATCGGTTTGGAAATGGGCACTGTTTATGCCCACTTAGGCTCCAAAGTATCGGTCGTGGAATGGACCGAGGGCTTGCTGCCAGGTGCCGATCGCGACTTGGTCAAGCCGCTTCATAATCGACTCAAGAAACTCCTTGAAGATCGCATCTATCTCAACACCAAGGTCGGTTCGGTTGCCGAAGTCGACAACCAAGTCGAAGTGACCTTCGAAGGGCCTGGCAAATTTGGGCATGAGCGCTTTGATCGGGTCCTGGTCAGCGTGGGTAGACGACCGGTTAGCCAAGGGCTCGGATTGGAAAACACGAGTGTTCAAATCAATCCGAAAGGCTTCATTGTTTGCGACAAGCAGCAGCGAACCAACGACCCGCATATCTTTGCCATTGGAGATGTGGCGGGCGACCCAATGCTCGCACACAAAGCGAGCCATGAAGCAAAGGTGGCCATCGAAGTCATCTTGGGCAAGCCAGCGGTCTTCGACAAAGCGGCCATTCCCGCAGTCGTCTTCACCGATCCCGAAATCGCGTGGGCGGGTCTCACTGACGATCAAGCCAAACGCGAAGGTCGCAAAGTCGACATTGAGATCTATCCTTGGGCAGCCAGCGGACGAGCGCAAGCGATCGGACGGACCGATGGGTTCACGAAGTGGTTGGTGGATCCTGAGACGCATCGGGTTTTAGGGTGCGGCATTGTCGGATCGGGAGCTGGGGAATTGATCGCAGAAGCGGTACTGGCCATCGAAATGGGTTGCGAAGTTCGCGACTTGACCGAGTCGATTCACCCGCACCCGACACTCAGCGAAACGCTGATGAATGCGGGCGAAGTGCACTTCGGAACGGCGACAGAAATCTACAAGCCCAAACGCCACGCGTAGAGCCTCTGAGTCGAGGCGAGTTAGGCCAGCGGCAGGCTGAAACATACCAGTCGCAGTTTGGGACCATTGTCTCGAACGAACAAACGGATGGGGCAAAGGACCCATCCTACGGTAGTAATGATCCTGCCGATCGCCTTAGCGCTGACTGACGGATTGCGAGCGGCGAGGCAGGTTCCAGGCGTGGTTGTCTGCGCTGCGAATTCTGGTATACTTTCGACTTGCAAAAAAAGCTGAAAAAGCCTGCAAAAACGCTGGTAAAGCGGATGTTTGTTGAGCCGGTTTTTTGAGGCAGTTCGAATCTCTTTTCTGAAATGGCTTCCCCTGTGTCTAACCTTCCTCCTGATGATGATTTTGATGCCAACGATCCGGCTTCGCTGCCATCGAATTCAGGGGGAGACGGCGCAAGTGGCGGCGAGCGGATGATCGAGGAATCGATCGAGAATGAACTCCGCAATAGCTATCTGACTTATGCGATGAGCGTGATCGTCAGCCGCGCACTGCCCGATGTGCGCGACGGCCTCAAGCCGAGCCAGCGACGGATCTTGGTCGCGATGAACGATTTGAATTTGACCCCGGGGGCGGCCCGAGTCAAGTGCGCCAAGATCGCCGGCGATACCTCGGGTAACTATCACCCGCACGGCGAAGCGATCATCTATCCCACCTTGGTCCGTATGGCCCAAGAGTGGAACATGCGTCACATGCTGATCGACAAGCAAGGGAACTTCGGCTCGATCGCTGGTTTGCCCGCGGCCGCAATGCGATACACCGAAGCGCGTTTGGCCGCTCCAGCGGCCATGATGCTCGACGACATACGGCTCGATACCGTCGACTTCATTCCGACCTACGACGAGCGCCGCACCGAACCCGTCGTGCTTCCCTCGAAATTCCCGAACTTGCTCGTCAACGGAGCTACGGGCATCGCTGTCGGTATGGCGACAAGTTTGCCACCGCACAATCTGCGCGAAGTTTGTGCGGCATTGATCAAAGTGATCGAAGATCCTGACGTTTCCATCGCAGAAATTTGCCAAATCATCCCTGGCCCGGACTTCCCAACCGGCGGTATTATTTGCGGCCGCTACGCAATTCGCCAAGGGTACAACACCGGCCGGTCCACGATCGTACTGCGTGCCCGAGTCGATGTCGAAGAAGGCAAAAAAGCGCGGCTCATCGTTCGCGAAATTCCTTTTCAACAGTTCCGCGACCGGGTGATCGAAAGGATCGCCGACCTGGTTCGAAGCGAACGGATCAAAGGCATCTCCGCCATCCGCGATGAGAGCGATTTGAAAGAGCCGGTTCGCATTGTCATCGAAATCAAACAGAATTCCGACCCGCACGTTGTTCTGAATCAGCTCTACCAATTCTCTTCGCTGCAAGAGTCCTTTTCGATCAATATGCTCGCCTTGGTCGATGGCAAGCCGCGCGAATTGAGTATCAAAGAGCTGCTGCAAGAATTCATTCGACACCGCTTCACCGTCATTCGACGACGCACGCAGTTTTTGTTGGCCTCGGCGAGAAAACGCAAGCACGTGGTCGAAGGATTGTTGCTGGCACTGGCCAACATCGACGAGATCATCATGCTCATTCGCAAAAGCCGAACGCAGGCCGAAGCGAAAGAAAAGCTTATGGGGGTCGAGTGCCCAGCAGCCATGATGGAGCGAGCGCTCGGCGATCGCGGCTATACGGACTTCCAATTGGAACGCGGCCGAGCGGACTCCTACAAGTTGACCAGCGTCCAGACCGATGCGATTCTCAGGATGACGTTGGGCCAACTGGCGGGCCTCGAACAAGAGCGACTCACCGACGAACACTCGTCTATTCTCAACGAAATCGAAAAGTTCCGAACGATCTTGAGCGACCCAGCCAACATCTACGCAATCATCAAAGCCGACTTGGAGGAAATCTCCCGCAAGTTTGGGAACGATCGACGGACCGTGATCGATGACGAAGAGCTCGGCAATTACAACATGGAGGATCTCATCACCGAGGAGACCATGGTGGTAACGATCTCGCACCAAGGGTACATCAAACGGATTCCGGCAACGACGTATCGTGCTCAAAAGCGCGGTGGAAAGGGGATCGCAGGCCTGCGAGCCGAAGAAGAAGATCCCGTCGAGCACCTGTTCATCGCCAGCACCCATGCTCACCTACTGTTCTTTACCAATCAAGGCAAAGTGTATTGGCAGAAGGTTTGGGAGATCCCGCAAATGAGCCGCGAGAGCCGCGGAAGAGCGCTGGTGAACCTATTGAATTTGACGCCGGAGGAAAAAATTCGCGATTGCGTTTCGGTCCGCGATTTCAATTTGCCGGGCCACTTCCTCATGATGGCTACCAAGAAAGGCATCATCAAAAAGACGGAATTAGAAGCCTACAGCCGACCGAAAAAGGGTGGCATCATCGCGATCAAACTCCGAGAAGACGACGAGTTGGTCGACGTGGTGGTGGCCAAACCCAACGACCAAATCGTTCTCTCCACGGCCAATGGGATGGCCATCCGTTTCGCAGAGAGCAACGCGCGGTCGATGGGCCGGAACACCTCGGGCGTG
>JANODW010000021.1:0-5802 GCA_031412875.1 Pirellula sp.
ACAATTCCACCCCGCGCCAAAACCGCATGCAGCTCTTTTTCGATCGGTGTGCCAACATAGCGATCCGACAGGCGTTGCTGCTCGCCACCGCTTATCCAAACCGCATTGGCTTTGCGAAGCACTTCGACAAGGCTTGGATCATCGGCTGCATCGCGACTCGATGCATGCACGACCTTGACCTCCTTCCATTGAAAACTCGACCAATAGTCGATCCACATCGAATAGTTGCCTGCATCCGAACGGGGAGAAGCGGTAGGGATCAAAACCAACGTCCCCTGCTCTCCCTTTCCTAATCGGTAAAATTCCTCGCGTATCGACAGAGGTATTTGTCCTCCTCCACACATCAGCAAGGTCCCATCCGTCGCCTCGAGCTTCTTCCAATTCTTCGCGGCCTTGGGCGATCTGACGCTTGTGGAAACATTGGCGACCAGTGGTCCAAGAGGTCCCTGGGCCGTCGCCGTTTCGTGAATCCCCAGCCCCAGGAATAGCAACGAGCAAGTGCTCAAAATACGAATGCGTTCCATTGGCAGGATTCACAAAAAACAGAGGTGGGAATGGGTAGTGGGCAGGTCAGGCAAGGAGCCACAGGCAGGCGGGAGAGGTCCATAGTATAATACGGACGACGGAAAAAGGCTTTTTCGAAAATATTTTTCGACTCTGAAAACACTATGCATGCAGCCCACCAACCTATCCCCCGACGCCAATTTGCTAAGCGCACTTTGCAGGGCGCATCCGCCGTGGCGATCGGGACAGCAACGCCTAAAGGGTGGATCCAGTCGTTAGCTGCATCCCTGACAGATCAAGATCGGGATCGGGAAAGAGTATTGGTAGTGATTCAACTCTCGGGTGGCAACGACGGTCTGAACACGATCATTCCCATCGCCAATGATGATTACTACAAGGCCAGGCCCAAGCTCGCGATCCCAAAAAACGAGTCGTTGAATGTGGCTCCAGAGTGCGGGCTGCATCCCTCCCTTCGAGGGATCGCCAGCCTCATGGATGAGAGGAAATTCACGGTGCTTCACGGCGTGGGATATCCTGGCCCCAATCGATCCCATTTCGAATCGATGGACATCTGGCATTCCTGTTCTCGCAAGGAATCCCGAACCTCCGACGGTTGGTTAGGACGGTACTTTGCTCAAACGAAACCGAGCACAGAAGTGACCGACTCGTGCGGATTGCACTTGGGAAACGAACAGCTCCCGATGGCCTTGGTCGCTCGTGGTGTTCAAACCCCATCGTTGGCATCGATCGATCAATTGCGATGGAAAGGTAGAACCGCCGACGCCATGCCGACCCTTCCCTCGCTTTCGATGCGGTCGTCAGAAGCAGTTCCGGCAGACTCCGAAAACCACTTGTTGGATTTTGTCTCAGCTAGCACGGCCAGTGCCATGCGGGCAAGCGAACGGTTGGACAAAGCGCTCGCATCGCCGGACGATTCAGGCGACTTTCCCAATTCACAACTAGGCGAAAAGCTAAAAGTGATTTCGCGATTGTTGCTTGCCGGTCTGAGGACGAGAGTCTACTACGTGACGTTGGACGGATTCGATACCCACGCCAATCAATTGGCAGCGCACGCAGGATTGATGCGACAATGGTCCGACGCATTGTCCGCCTTTCACAAACGATTGGATCGCGCAGGGCTCGGGGAACGCGTTTTGGCTTTTACGTTTAGCGAGTTCGGCCGACGTGTTGCTGAAAATGCAAGCCTCGGAACGGATCACGGTGCCGCCTCTCCGGCCTTCCTTTCCGGTCCCAGTCTCAAGCATCCGATTTTTGGGAGCCAACCGAGTTTGAACGCATTGGACGACGGCGATCTGAAATTTCACACCGATTTTCGCAGTGTTTATGCCACATTGATCGAAGATTGGCTCGGCACTCCCAGCAAGAATATTCTTGCTGGGGAGTATTCCAAGTTACAGGACTTGGGGCTAGCAAGCGTTACACGCGATTGATTTCGTAACCCTTGCGCTGTTCGCGAGCGAAGAACTTGGCTGCCTCTTCGTCGCCGACGATTTTCTCTGCCTTGGGATCCCACTTGATCACGCGATTGAGTCGCGCGGCGATAGCGGAAAGGTGGCAAGTGCTCATCGCTTGGACGTGGGTATAGACGTCGCTCATCGGCAGTCCTCCCTCGCGAATGCAGCGGAAGAAGTTGCTCTTGTGCCCTTCGTGCGGCTTGCCCTTGTAGAGTCGCTTGATGTCCTCATCGGTGTATGCATCCTTGTCCCAGTTTTCTTCGATGGGCTTGCCGGAGATTTTGCCGCGGCTGACAAAGATGCGACCTTTGTCCCCTTCGAACAGGATGCCGTTTCCGACCGATCGAGGCGTGTCCGCGTCGGCTTCTCGGTTGCCACCGCTGGTGACGTTGAGAGTTACACCGCTCGCGTACTTGCACCTCACGACATAATCGTGGGCCGTGTTGTAACGCACGTCGCTCTTTGCGTAACCATGTGCGTATTCGACCGGATGCTTCGCGTCGGTGCCATCGATTTCAATCGGACCGCTTCCTTCTTTGTCTTCGTTGAGAGCCCAAGTGGCGATGTCGATATGGTGAGCGCCCCAATCGGTAAACTTGCCACCGCTATATTCGTACCACCAACGGAACTGATAGTGGGCTCGCTCTTTAATGTACTCCACCTTGGGAGCTTGGCCCAACCACATGTCCCAGTTGAGTGTCTCAGGCGGAGTCGTCTTTTTGAAATCTTCTTTCGCGACGTCGCCGCCACCGATACTGCACGTGACTGTGTGAATCTTGCCGAGCAGTCCTTTCTGCACCATGTTGACAGCTCGCAGGAACTTATCTTTGGCATCGCGCTGTTGAGTGCCGACTGTGAAAATGAGATTGGGGTATTTCTTGCACGCGTTGCGAATCAATTGGTTCTCTTCCAACGTCAGGGTCAACGGCTTCTGGCAGAAAACGTGCTTGCCCGCCTGAAGCGCTTCAACGGCGATCTTCACGTGCCAGTGGTCGCAGGTAACAATGCTGACAACATCGATATCCTTGCGATCGAGGATCTTTCGATAATCCTCATAAGCATCCGCGGTCCCCTTGCCGATCTTGGGGTCGTTTTTTGCTCTTTCCAAGTGAAGTTTCTCGACGTCGCACACTGCGAGAATGTCGCCGAAATTGCTATGGCCAGCGGCATCGCCACTGCCCATGCTGCCTACTCCGATGCAACCGATGCGTGGACGGTCGTTTTTTGCTTGATTGGCAAACGCCTTTTCCGTCCAACTGAAATAAGGAATAGACGCGCCGACAGCAGACGCTGCCGCGGTGGTCTTCAAGAAGTTACGACGCGATCGATTGGATTGAATCATGAGTCAAAGTCCAGGGAGGAAAGGAAGGTGCGGGAAATAAGCAGACGCGTGAATATAGCTCGTTTCTATTCCGATTTCCAGCTTTGCAAAGTTTTTCCTGCCAAGCGGAGCGCCGCATAAGACCCTTTGCTCGCCCTGGGATCCATTGGAAAGATCCCTTGGGAGGATCGGTTGGTTTTCCTGGGTGTATCGCAACCTAGGCGAAAGTTGCGGCTACAATCAATGATCTCACAGGCAGCCAAACAGTCTTGTATTGGACTTGCGGGATCGGTTCTGAGGCGATTGCCTCCTTATCTGCCGGCTTATCACTTCTCCATTCCCTTCGAGGACTTTGGTATATGACTTTGCAAGTCATTTCGGCGAGGCCCCTTTTCGGCCGAGCATTTTTCCCCTTTTTATTTCTAGCGTTTTTCTTGCTTTGCGTTTTCCCTCGATGGAATGACGCGGGACCTTTTCAAATGGGCGAACCCACTCGCCCCGCTTGGACTACATCCAACCTGAAAGGTTCGCCCGATGCACCCTTGCCATTGACATTGGTTCCTGCCTTCCCGCAACTCAAGTTCCATGATCCGATGCACGTGCGTTGGCAAGCCGATTTGAAACGCTACTTCGTATGCGAACTCGGCGGAAAAATTTGGAGCTTCCCACACGATGGCCAATCGACCGCAGCCGATCTGGCGATCGATCTCAAGGCTTCGCTCAAGTCCTTTGATTCGGCGAGAAGCGGAGGGGTCGATAGTCTATTCTCAATGGTCTTCGACCCAGACTTCGCTCATAACCGATTTGTCTACCTCTGCTTTGTTCTCTCGAATAAGACCGGCAAGCCCATGCAGGACGGTAGTCGATTGTCTCGATTTCGAGTGACCGAAGATACACCCCCTAAGATCGATATTGCAAGTGAGTTACCCATCATCACTTGGCTCGGGGGTGGGCACAACGGGTGCGACATGGCGTTCGACAAAGAGGGATATCTTTACTTTAGCGCTGGGGACGCGGCCGATCCCAGCCCACCCGATTCCTTGAAGACAGGTCAAGATCTGACCGATCTATTGGCCTCGATTCTGCGCATCGATGTTAGGCAAGCCACCGCGGATCGGCCCTATCGCATTCCCGCGGACAATCCTTTTCGTGAACACCCTAACGCCCGCCCGGAAATCTGGGCGTTCGGATTTCGCAATCCTTGGCGGATCACGATAGACCCGCCTACCGGGCAAATGTGGCTTGGAGATGTCGGTTGGGAAAAATGGGAGTTGATTCACCGCGTTGGGCGGGGCGGAAATTACGGGTGGAGTATCCGCGAGGGCCACGAGTTGCTTCAGCCTGATGTGCCAGTAGGCCCCGCCCCTATTTCTCCAACACGCATCGCCATCTCGCACTCCGATGCCGCTTCGATTACAGGGGGATTCGTCTACCGAGGCGAGGCACTGCCTGCCATTCAAGGCCAATATCTCTTCGGCGATTGGATCACCGGACGCGTATGGTCGGTGCCATTGGACGATACCAGCCCTCATCGCGAGATTGCGAGTGGGCAACTCCGCATCATTGCCTTCTCGCCAGATCGCGACGGCGAACCATTGGTTGTTAATCATTTCAACGGCACATCGCTATTCCGACTTGCCAAAAACGCAGAATACGCGACCGAACTTGCGAACATGCAATCCTTCCCGAGAATGCTCAGCCAGACAGGTGTCTTCCGTGACGTTCGTTTGCAGACGGGAAGTGAGGGGGTGCGAGACTTTTTCGTCAATGAACCCATGTGGCAGGACGGAGCCACCTCAAAGTATTTTATCGCATTGCCGCAAACACAAAAGGCAACGATCTTCAATGAGCCGCAACCGGTTGGTTCGGTGGCTATGTTCAACAGCAGGCTCCATTATCCCAGCGGAACCGTCTTCGCCAAAACACTGTCGATGCCAGCCCCCCATGGCCACGATGCGTCCAACTCCGCCCACAAAATCGAAACGCAACTGCTGCACTTCGACGGTCGCCTTTGGCATGGATACAGCTATGTGTGGAATCAAGAACAAACCGATGCCGAACTCGCACCGGCCGGCGGTATCGAACTGACTTTGCCGGGCTCTGCAAAGCAACGCTGGCGTGTGCATAGTCGAACGGAGTGCATGCAATGCCACAATCCTTGGCCGGAAACGACGCTGGCTTTTACGCCCGAACAACTGCATCAACCAGACAAAGGCAACGATTCGCAATGGCTCTCACTCGTGCGCGACGGCTACATCGAGACACTCAACGCGCAGCGCCAACCTATTGATCCATTGAAGTGCGTCAGCCGACCACTGCGTTCCACAAAAGGTGTGTCGAAGAGTGACTCGACTGCGGGCTCCCTGGATTCCAAAGCGAGGTCCTACCTGCATGCCAACTGTGCGCATTGCCATCAAGCGGGCGCAGGCGCTGCCGTCGACCTGTCGCTCAAGATCACCGATAGCGACCAAGCGTTGAAGGCCATCGGGGTTGCGCCCATCA
>JANODW010000022.1:0-4088 GCA_031412875.1 Pirellula sp.
GCCTCGCGAGCCGCTTGCACGGCGGGCAGAAGAATCCCGATCAAAATTCCGATAATCGCAATAACGACCAGTAGCTCAACCAAAGTAAAACCACCGCGTCGGTCGTTCATCCTGTATCTACTCATTTTGCTTTCTCCATCGCGTTGCGGACTTCATTAAAACGGTCTTCGACGCTTGCCTCAAATTGCGTTCGCTTGCCCCCAGATACACATTGATCGACCAGGAGGTAGTGACATGGTCCACCGACTTCTCTGCCTTCTCGGCCTGCTCGGCAGTTTCAGGGGTTCCAATTTCGATGATTCCCATCCAAGGGGCGACGTCGCTGTGCGCTGTTAAAGAGGTAGCGATTTGCAGGCGAATCGTTTCGCTTTGGAACTCTGGATTCGCGGCCAAACGGTTTGCAAGGATGGCCTCACCGAACTCGATGAGTTCATTGCATTGTTGCGTTTCGATTGCGGTGGCTTGGATCGCTTTCATCTGAATACTGGTCCGTCCCGCCAAAAGGAGCAGCGAGATCGCAATCCCGCCCAACACCAGCACCATGACAACGACAGCCGCTCCGTCCCGTTTGCCCGTCCTATTGCGATTGGCCGCAAAGGGCGGTGCTTTTTTCAGGATGCAATTACGTGAAAGACCATTTGGTTTCACTTGGGCGTCGATATGGCGGGTTGCGTAAAAGGCGTGTATGGGGTCAAAACGTTGCGTCGAATTGGTAAGTTGGGTCTCAATCATTGGCTTGCCTCCGTGGCGATTGGGTGGCTTCGCAACCGGCACAGGATCTTTCGCTCCGACCCGGTGTCGATCTCGATCATGGTGAGGCTCGACGATTGCTTTTGCTCGAAATGCAGTGGGAACGACCATGGCGACTGTTCGACGGCAAGCAGTCGGCCGTCGATGCTCGGTTGCCTGAATGTCTTGCTCCCTTGTCGAAAATAGCGAGTGCTTTCTTGACCGGTGGAAAGGAGCGTTAAACTGCTTCCGTCCTCGCTCACAACCGCTTCGTTTGCCTCGTGAATCTCCTCTCGGATCCTTTGCGTCCATTGGTTGACCGCATGGATTTCAAACGTTTGGTCTATCGTTCTGGCGTATTGAAGCAGCGATTGCCTGAGCATGGCACTGACGAGGGTGATAATCGGCAAGACCATCACCAGAACGGCGGCCATCTCAATGAGCGTGTACCCGTTTTTGCGTGTCGATTGCCTCACGGTTTGCGCACCCAAAAGGTGATGGGGCCCAATTCGTTGGGCGAGTTTGAATATGGCGAAGTCCACAGTACGGACAAGCTTACACGCTTGGCTGGCAGGGGTTCCTGGACCTCTTCGACGACCGCCAACCATGCTTCTGAAGTGTATGATGGGTCCCGATTTTCTGTACTCAGTCGCGACTGGATATTCGCTGCGGAAACATCGTCATAATCCCAAGACCCAATTTCTTCGCGAGCATTGGTTAAGCTCCCTCTCGCTTGGTCCGCGAGCTCTGAAGTTCGCAGAGACCGCTGCGTTTGGGTGGCGATCTTGTTCACCAACACGGCAACGGGTGCGAGGATCGCGAACGCTAAAATACACTCGGCAACAGTATGCCCTTTGGGACGGTCGGATCTCCGAAAAAGGATTGCAAGCATCGGGTCAGGTTCCTTGGATAATGTAGTAGGAAACCAATTCGAATTGGACAACTCCAAAATACCCGACCACCATGGCCGTCAAGATCACCACCAGAAGCATGAGAACATCCAATAGCACCGAGTACCGTTCGATCCAGCGAAAAAAATTACGATCAGCAATTTGGTGGAGAGCCCAAGCCATTTGGCTCGGTTCCCTAGCAAGTTCCAACAGGCCTCGCTGCGAACGTCGAATCATTTTACTTCTTGCAAAGGCATTGGGTACCGACATTCCCGCTTGAATATCCTGAGACAGACGATTCAATCGAAATCGGTGGATTGCCAGCGGGTGGAGTTTGCCGGTTTCGTTCAGTACGGGCACCATTTGACGATCGGCCATCAGTACCTCACTTATACCTCGCAACGTCCAAGCGCGGTAAAGGGGCGCTAGCAAGAGATCGACGAACCACCGCCTGACGAATGGCAACATGCATATGAGCAACGAAAACAACGCGGGAAATACGGCTGCAGAGAGAAACAGGCGCAGGCTGTAGGCGTTGATGGCAAAGAGGTCTTCGAGGATGGTCAACCACTCAAATGCAGCTTCGGAGAAGTCTTCGAAAAATTTCAATCGCCTTAAGCTTACAAGTCCGGCGTCTTGAAGCAGCATCCTGTGTGTGGGCCATATCAACGCGAGCTCAAAGAGCGTAAAGAAGAAAACGCTCAACGAAAATAAGAGCACCATCCACTTAAACAAATTGATTCGCTGAAGCAATCGTATCGAAGAATGCGCCCAAGAGGAGTTTACGAGCAAAATCTTGTGCGACTCGGGCAGGCTCCCGTAACGTGTCAACAAGGCGACCAGCCATCGCTCGTGGTGGTCCGTGACAAGCTTGCTTCGCGCCAGAGCCATTCCGACCGAAGTCCCATTCTCCACAAGCCTCGCAAATCGCCGCACTCGTCGACGAACTTGACCACGGCTCCGGTCTATCAAATGGTGCGCAATCCATTGCGACATTCCAGGCGTGGGTGCGCCCACCATGAGTGAGGATGCGGCTGCAAAGCGACGCATGGCCCGATTGTTCGCTCGCAACGCCAATGCCGCAAGCGTTAGCGGGAAGACATAGATGAAGTCGGCGGCGGTCATTCTCAATGTTAGGCCGATCAAGGACATTGCCAAGCAAACGCCGGCAAAGAGTTTGAGGGTAGAAGCGACGAGGGCTTGCCCGTCGTCTCTGCTCAGGGGAAACATCGCATTCAAAAAAACAAAATTGACGATTGCTAAAGGGAGAAACACGAACCAATTCTCACTCGCACCGACAAACTCGAGGTCCTGGATAGAACCCACGATGCCTCGCGTGGTCATCGCAACGTCTGCCCCGAGTTTTACGTACATGCAAAGCACGAGCAATAGACCGACTCGATTCGCGATCTGGCTCAGCGCAGCGGCCCTTTGCTCAAAGAGCTGATTGGCAATATTGGCGAGGCCTTGGATCGCTTGGCTTGTCTGCTCTTGAGCGCGGACCAAGCTCTGAGCGGTGGGACCCAGAAACTCATCGCAAAGGTGCGAATTGCAAATGGCAAGATGGATCGATTGACCGGATCGGATGCGTTTCGCGAGCCCAGCGGCAGGAATTTCTAAGAGACTTCCGCGGTAACATTCCGCGAGCGCTTGCGCTGCGCGCTCATCGCTGATTCCGCTGGAAAGGAACAGGCTCAATGATTGATTCAGATCGCGAAACATTTGCCACCGGACCAGTTTGCCCAGGGCAGGGAAATGGATCGCGATGCTTAACTTCGTCAACGGAGACCCCAATAAGAAAACGATTAACCCGACCATCGCTAGCCACACGATCAAGGCCATCGCACCTTGCGAGCGGACCCAATGCGAAGCGAAGAGTCTGGAGAACAAGTTATCCGACCTACCTGTTCTCCAATCCGTCCATTCGGTGCCCGCCGAGAGGGTGGCTCCTCCCCAAGCGATCAAACTGGTCACCAAGAACGTGGAAAAAAGAAGCAGTGCGGGATAGAGCAGCGGGCGGGTAGCGCGAACAAGGGTTCTGCTATCTCGATTGGCTCTCAACCATCGGCACAGCGTATCGAGGGGATCGGGACAGTACGATACCGCTTGCAAAAGATGCTTGAGCGGTCGGGAGGCGCGCGCGTCATCGACTGCATCTTGCCATGGTTTGCCTGCGGTCAATTGGTGCGAAAAACCGGTTAAGGCGCGCCGCCATCGAGCGGGCGCCAATTCAGCAGCCAATTGCAATTTCAGCGAGTCGGTCTCGCGATGGGGCATCGATGGCGTGGTCACTGTGCTGTGCGCAGGTAGATCGTCCCGTTTTTTTGTCCAACGGGACAATCTAACCATTGCCAACTATTTGCTCCCGATGCAAAACAAGTGCTTTTCACCTCTCGCAAAAATCTTATCCCCTACGATCGCCAAAGAAGCGTCGATGGTCTCACCTAAAGGGTTGGTTGCCACTATTTC
>JANODW010000023.1:0-5620 GCA_031412875.1 Pirellula sp.
CGATTTCATCTTCCGTCGCAACTTGAACTAGGCAAAGCTCGGGCCGGTAGGAATCCTCCGCCACAAATTCCGTATCAAAGGCGACAAGCTTCTGGGCAGCTATCTTTTCACAAAGCTGATGGAGCGATTCTGGGTTTGTGATATAACTGAAATGTGCGTTCAAACGCTGCCCTGCGGTTGTTTGATTCCTGGTGTTTGCCGTGTCAGTGTGGCTAACCAGCCGGCTCGCCCTCTGGAAATCTATATGAAATGCCAGCAAACCAACGTTATTTGTACACGGTATTGCGACTCGCTACAACAACGGGTCCCAAACCGGTCCTGCCAGGACCAAGGAATCGCGACAACACAATGAGTTTCTCAACCCGCCGCGAGAGCGAGGGATTTATTAAGTGAACGCCCATCCAGCCGCCTCTCTTGCGACGAAAAAAGGTTCGTGGATCCCCAACCCTGGACTGCTCATTAGCGCCCGATCGCTTGCAGAATCGAAATTGGTTTTGGCCTCGGGAGCGCAGTGGCTAGATGTCAAGGAGCCGAATCTCGGATCGCTCGGCCGGCCTGGACTGGACATGATCTTTTCCATCTTGGATTTGACCATTCCCGAAGGAGTGCAGGTCAGCGTCGCGGGGGGCGAGCTCACGGAATGGAGCAAGGACTTGGACCGCTCGTTGGCAGCCATGCTTCCTGCACGATGCTATCTCAAGCTGGCCCTCGCTGGATGCGTGGGAACGGAATGGCAAGCCATTGCGGTCCGCATTTCGCGAGCCCTGCTCCGTCATTCGCAACTGATCTTGGTGCACTATGCCGATTGCGAACGATCGCAATCCCCCTCGTGGCAAGAGGTGATCGAGACCGCCAAAGCTCTGGGGGGCAAGTACGTGTTGATCGACACGCACGACAAGAAATCGGGTGGCCTGTTGGACCATTGCACACTCCCGCAATTAGAAGCCATGATCCACGCTGCCAAACAACTCAAGTTAGGGGTGGCGCTCGCCGGCTCCCTCCAGTTGGCTCAATTGGAAACCCTCTCCACCTTGCAAGCCGATTGGCTAGGGGTCCGCGGGGCGGTATGTCGGGATACGTGTCGCACCGGCGAAATATGCCCCGATCGATTGCGGCAAGCGATTTCTATTCTCCCCCCACGTCCTCTCATTGGAAGCTGAACACGATGTCTTCAGGCAGCGAACGAGATAGACCATGCGGCCTGTTGCGACAGGGGAACAAGGTGGTCGGCAACGTTTGTATGCCCGAAGCGACCGACGTGTTCATCAAGGAATTCAACCACTGCTACGGCCAGTTGCGATTGGAAGTTTGCGAACCCGTAGCCGGCGTCCCCAAGCCCAATGCCAACCCGCATTCGTTCCGGTTACCGACTTGGTTTCGCCACGTCTGGAACGCAAGAAATCCCGAAGAGCCGGAAGCATAAAATGCTTATCGGCCTAGCATGCTAAGCCTGGAAATTGCTTTTTTACAGCGTTCTCCTTACATTGGTTGGATCGGTTACAGCAACCCGTTGTCAATTAGGAAACTCGCAAATGCGTCGTCGGAAGTTCATCGGAAACATCGCGTTGGGGACCGTTGCGGCCACCGAATGGACACGCCAAGCCGCTTCGGCAGAAAATGGGCACCTGGTCGAACCCGTCCTTTGCGAGCAAGCGTTTGACGAGACGCCCCTAGCCGACGAAGGGATCTTTGCCTACGTCGAACGCCTGAGAGGCAAATGGGATCGCGAACTCTATCTGAAAATCCTTGGGAATGCCAACGAATTTAAAGAAGGGGATCAAATCGTGGGAGTGGCTGCGGCCGACGACGCGGCCCGATCCCGTGCGCGAACGTTGTTGTCCAACACGCTTCTTTCAGACATCGATGCCCATCCTCCGCTCGAAGACAAGCTCTTTGCATTGATCCGCAAAACGACGGACCGTATCGAACCCCAGCGGACGAACCACTCCGCCCTTCCAAACATGACCGTGGGCCAATTAAAGCGATCGCTCCTGCAATGGAGCGAAGCGGAAATCCACGCGATCAAGGGTGCGCTTTCCAGCGACTGCATCGCCTGTGTCGTGAAGCTCATGACCGATGAGGAACTGATCGCAATCGGTGCGAAAGTATTCAATCCACTTCCACGCAGCCGCATCGGAGCCAAAGGATATCTGGGGGCGAGGCTGCAACCGAATTCGCCAACCGACAACGTCGAGGACATTCGATGGCAAGTCTTCGATGGGTTTGCGTATGCGGTCGGAGATGTGTTGCTCGGTACCAATCCCGTTTCCAGCGACGTGGAATCGGTCGCGGCCATCGAGCTTGCACTGCAGGATGTTCTCAAGACCTTTGGTATCGAGGACGCAATGCCGCACTGCGTACTGGCCCACATCGATGCCCAAGCAGCCGTTGAGGAAAAGGTCCCAGGCTCGACCGCCCTGTGGTTCCAAAGCATCGCAGGGAATGACGCAGCCAACAAGACCTTTGATATCGACATCGACAAAATGATCCGCCACGCCAAGTCGCAAGCGAACGGCGACTATGGCCTCTATTTCGAAACAGGACAAGGGGCAGACTTTACCAATGGCCATAGTCATGGATTCGACATGCTCATCCATGAGTCTCGAAAATATGGTTTCGCGAGGGCTTTGACCCAGATCTTAAAGCAGGCCCGGATCGACCGCGGCCTGTCGCCGGACGCTTGGGTTCATGTAAACGATGTTGCCGGGTTTATCGGACCGGAAGTTTTTCGAAGCAAGGAACAACTCGTTCGATGCTGCTTGGAAGACATCGTCATGGGCAAGCTCCACGGTCTGACGATCGGACTCGATGTCTGCTCGACACTCCATATGGATGTTTCTCTAAACGATCTCGACTGGTGCCTGGAACAAATCGCACCCGCGAACCCCGCGTACTTGATGGCTTTGCCGACCAAGATCGATCCTATGCTGGGCTATCTGACCACCGGCTTTCAAGATCACGTCCGGCTTCGCAATCGTTTTAACCTGCGAGTCAACGATCGCATGTGGGATTTTTTCAAAAAGCTCGGAGTGGTCGACCAGGATGGCAAACCGACCAAGCATTTCGGAGATCCCAAATGGGTCTATCTCCAATACCAACGCAAGAAGGGGGACACTCGATCCGACGCCGAAATCCTCGACCACGGAGCCAAACAACTCGAGGAGGTCCGAGCCCGAGGAGTCTTTGTCGCAGAAGGGTACGGGCGCAGTCCCGCCGAACTAACCGACAAGCTGGCCAAGGATATTCACACGATCTATTCCGACGCAAAGAAATGCATTTGGCGTGAATGGGACGAAGCGTTTGTCAATCAACTTCCAAACGTCGTTCGGATTCGCACACGCTCTCCCGATCGCAATGACTATATTCTCCATCCCGTGTCCGGGGAGAGACTATCGGACGAGTCGCGAGATGTGCTGCTGGGACTGCGAAACGAAATCCGTGAGTCGTACGATTGTTTGCTCGTCGTCTCCGAGGGACTCAATGCGTTGGGCGCAATGGACGATGGTCAATTGATGCCGCTCGTCGAGGGCCTGCGAAAAGGACTGAGCCAGAAAGGACTTCGCGTGGCACCGCAGCTCATGGTGGTCAACTCTGGCCGCGTGCGGGCAGGCTATCGCATGGGCGAACTTCTCTACAAAGGGAGCACGGCCAAGCGAACGATCCTGCACATCATCGGCGAACGCCCAGGGAGTGGTCACCATACCCTCTCTGTCTACATCACCACCGCCGAAGGCTCCGCCTGGAGCATCGAAGATCAAGTCGACCACAACATAACCAAGGTCGTGTCCGGCATCGCCGTCACCGCATTGAAACCCGAACTGGCTGCGGTGGAGTGCATCAAACTGATTGGTTAATCTCCATGGCCACGCATCGCGTTTTTTGGGAACATTCGACCGGGAAGCAACCCTCCACTTCGCACGCGATCTACTGTCCCTTGGCCCGCGCCATGACAAAGAGCATCTCTCGGGCGATCTCTCGGGACTTGGCGTCATAGGAGGTTGCTTCGTTTGCTGTGCCATCAGAAACCTTGGGATCCTCATAGGGCAGAGCCAATCTCAAATCGCTCCCCTGAACGTTGGGGCAGGCGACATCAGCGCTCGAGCATGTCATGATCGCGGCAAACTGAGCCTTCGGGTTGGGGGCCTCGCTCAACGTTTTTGAAAAGCAGATTTCGGCCGTTTTTGACTTGTCGTATGACACCGTATAGCGTGGGTTCGTCGTTTCGCCATTCTCCTTTTCGATCGTTAATCCAGCGCGTTGGAGCGCAGCCACCGTTCGGGAATTCATGGCCGTTACTTCCGTACCGCCCGAATAGCACTCCACGGGATCCATTCCGAAATGCACGGCGCCAATCTTGGCCCAAAGCTGCGCCATATGGCTTCGCCGAGAATTATGCGTGCAAACAAAAAGCAACTTGATCGGCTTATTCGATGCGCGACACTGCGCGATGTAGCGAGACAATTTTAGAAGATCCTCCTGCCGCTCCTTCGGGATCTCGCTCTCCTCAGCTAAACGCTGCTTGACATAGTCTCGTATTTTCGGATCCAAACCGGTTTCTTGAGCAGCAGGTAGTATCATAGCAAGCAGAATGGGTACGGTAGTTAAAAGGGAAGCAGTTACCATGGGTCTGGGTTCACTGGCCAGGGGTCGATACAACAAACGGTGAATTTATAACGGCGAATGGATATTGTACACACCTCACCGGACGTCTTGCGCCGTTCCGCTTAGGAGAGCGGCGGGATCATTACTACCGTAGGATGCGACCTTTGTCCCGTCCGTTTGTTCGTTCGGGACAATGGTCCCAAACTACGGCTGGTATGTTTCAGCCTACTGTTCGCCTGACTGAAGACCGAACGGTCTAGAATTCCAGCCTCAATGGCAGCTTAAGGCGGTCGAGAGCAGCATCCTCGATCGACCGCCTTAAGCTTTCCCAACCCTCCTGGGGTGTTTCGTGAGCCTCGCGAGGCCGTATGTCAACGATTTGGATATCGTCCGACCCAAGGCGCTCCACCCGAAAATCCGAAACAGAACAGAAACACAACCTAGTCCGCAAACTTTACCTGTTTTATTAAGGCTGCAACGGTTCAACTGCCGAACCGAATGAGAGGCCAAACTAACTTGATATTCTCGCGCCCATCCGCTAGAAGATGTCCGTCGGATAAGACGTTCGATAGGATTGATAGCAAACTGCGCAACACGCAAACGGAGGCAATGGACTGCCGTGCTTTTTCGAAAAAGACGTTTACCTCATCCGATTTTCCAAACCGCGATTGGCCCCTCCGTCCTTCTGGGGACAGGGGTTTGCATCCTCTTTTATGCGTTGATCTTTGCCGGTCCGCTGAACTTTGCTTTGTTGCGTCGGTATTGCTTGTGCCATCCGGTCGCGATCGCAACCGCCGGGTTATTTTTTGTTGCCATCGTTGCGCTCGGAGCAAAGTGGATCGGTTGTTTCAAGCAACAAAAGCGAAGTCTCGCGTCCAGCTTAGCCCTCGAGGATATTTCCTTAGCTTATGCCGATGCGTCCCAATTGGAATCGGGAGAGCAGAAGTCAGAATTCTTCGATACGCTTTGGAGATCGCAACCTACGGCGGTTTGCGACAGTTGGCTTGGGCAACGAGTA
>JANODW010000024.1:0-8326 GCA_031412875.1 Pirellula sp.
CTACCATACCGGTGGCGGTACCATCGGCATGACCGACGGGTCGGTTCAGTTCATCAGCTCCTCGGTAGACGTCGGAAACCAAACTGTTGACGACATCGACAATCCAGGCTCGCGAACATCGCCATACGGTGTTTGGGGTGCCCTTGGAAGCCGATCTGGCGGTGAAGTTTCTTCCCTCCCTAACTGATCGTCGTTTTTCAAGATACTGTCAAACGAGTACAATCCAAACGAACGGCGGTCCAATTGGGGATTTCCGTTCGTTCTTTTTTTACATGGAGTTCAATCACAATGAAAACTGCTTTTTTCTGTACGCTATTCTTGATTAGTTTCTTTGTCGGCTGCGGCGGAGACTCGGGCCCACCACTTGGTTCGGTTAGCGGAAAAGTAACTCTCTACGGCAAGCCCTATCCAAAGGCTTTGGTCACTTTCACCCCCGAAGGAGGCGGTCCTGCGGCTATCAGCTCTACCGATGAAAACGGGGACTACGAACTATGGTGCTCCGGCAAAAAAGGGGCTCCGATCGGAAATCACCTTGTCTCTGTCGTGACCATCAAAGAGCCGGCCAAAGTTGCTGAACCCGTAGCTGCAACGAGCTCGGATGACCCTGCCTATGCCGCTCAAGTATTCGGCGGAGCCGCCGCATACAAGGCTGACAAAGAGGAAAAGGAAAAGATCCCCGCCAAATACAACAAGAGTTCGGAACTCAAACAAGAGGTCAAATCTGGCTCCAATAAGATCAATCTAGATCTCAAGTAAGCCGAGCGGCAGGCTGAAACATACCAGCCGTAGTTTGGGACCATTGTCCCGAACGAACAAACGGACGGGACAAAGGTCCCATCCTACGATAGTGATGATCCTGCCGCTCGCCTAAGAAAAGATTTTAGCGCAACGGCCCTATCAATAATTCTCTCTTGCCGTGGGGCCTACTTTGACAACCCCACGGCTTCGGCGACGGTCCTCGGAACAATCCGTTCCAACGCAGTCCTTGCAAAACTCGCAATCATCGCGTCGCTATCCCCAGTCAGCAATTTCAACAACCGGACACTCTCTTGGTCCGCTATCTCCGATCCGATCCGAACGGCCGTGCGCCGCAAAGGCAAGTGCTGGGATGACTTTTCAGAAACCGCATAGGCCAACAACGGGATCGCACCGCGCGGCCCCAGCCTTCGAATCTGCTGTTCGTTCAAACTGATCGTCTTGGTCATACCAATGGGAGACAAAAGGCGGTCGAGCAACGACACCAACTCTTGGTCAACATCGGATCCAATCGCCAGAAGCGGCAACTGCCATACCTTCTTTGAGGACTCAACAATCATTTGACGATCGATGTTTTGCTCTCTGTCTATGGAAACGGATTCCCCCGGCGCAACAGCGCACACCATCGATCCAACCGTCACCGTTGCGACAGAGTTGTCCGAAGAAACGGAATCGCAAGACGCAAAATTCTTACCTGCCACGCATTGCAGCTCGGTAGATCTCGGGCAAGAGAAACTCATCGACAAGGGAGCTCCCTTGTTATCGTCAGCTAGCGAAACATCGATGCTCGTGGCCTCCGACGCCAAACACCATAGTTGTCCCGCAATCAACGCAACTTGATTGGGTTCGACAATGACCACTTCAGCAGATTCATTCAATCGAATGATCCCTTTGCTAGTCGTGTGCAGTTCACATAATACACCCTCTCTCGTTTTCAAGCTGGAACCAGCAATCAAACTTTCCTTGCCATCCGGTCCGATTTCTGTCCACACGTCCTCGCCCGGTCCGCGGAAATGGACGGGACCTGTCGCTCGTACTAACTGAGCAATATAAATGGGGGTCGGATTGACGGGCTGCGATTTTTTCCTTTCCCGAAAAAATGGCACCATCGCTACCAAGATCGTTGCCGCAAGCGCCGTCGCAATCGCTGCCAAGCGCAGCGATGGACCTTGGGTGCTCATTGGTGGACGAACGCTCCTCGCCTGCTCCATGATCGCAGCGCACTTGCTGTCCAAGTTGGGTATCGCAATCGCGATCGCCAATCGCTGGTCGATGTCCTTGAGCAAGGACCATTCATGCTGGCAAGCCGAGCAGGTGGCCATGTGCGAGTCGACTTCTTTCGACTCATCCATGTCCAGTTCCTCGTCGATCCTGGCACTCAACAAAATTCGGACGCGATCGCAATCGCTCATGGCGCGTTCTCCGTCATCAGTTGCTTCTTTAACAGCAGACGCGCTTTGCCGAGCCGTTCATTCACGGTGGACCTTGCTACGTTCAACCAAACGGCCATTTGATCGTAGGTCATATTTTCGTAATAGTGAAGCAACACGATCTCTCGCAGGGGTTCGGGCAATGCGTGAACCAATTGAACTAGATGCTCGCGGCTCTCTCGGCTGCATGCGGACTCCGCCGCGACGCCAGCCACCTCATCGAAATTCGCAGGCCATGTTTGCCGCACTTTGTGACGACGTATCGTGTCGATACACACATGGTGCGCGATCTGACGCAACCAGCCACCCATGGCAGCCGGTTCACGCAGTTCATGGACTTTATCAAGGGCTCGAAAAAAAGTCTCTTGGGTCGCATCCTCCGCGTCCGCATTGGATATCAATCGCGCATGGCAAAATGCAAAGACGCGGCGGTACCAATACGGAACATCCAACCGGCATTCCAAGCGTGTACTCTCGGTATGTACGTCCAACCCTATCTCATCCAACGAACGTCACTTTCAACTTGGTAGTATGGATGTTAAGCACGCTCCAAATGTTGTCCGAAGAACCAGACGCAAAACGCCCAGGTTCGGACCGGCGAATTCTCGCAGAATTCTGCAAAGTTTTTGGTTTTCTTGCGCTAAAAAAATCTTCACGCCTTTTCCCGGTCTGCGTTGGGTCGTTGTGCGACTATTGCCCAGTCGGATTTGCAACGGATCCTCCGACTCTGTTTGGATCTATCCCTTCCCATTTCATGCTCGATGGAGAACAACATGGCAAAATCACTCGCGCGTTTTACGTTCGCGTTCATTGTAACGGCCCCGATCAGCCTTCATGCACTTGACGAACCCCGAGCCAGCCTTGTGCCGACGGCGGATCCTGCTGCATGCTCGGCACCGAATGAGTTCGTGGTTCATGAATGGGGAACCTTTACCACTTTTTCAGGAAGCGACGGCGTATTCCTCGATTTCCGTTCTTTGGATGCAAGCCAAAGCGATCTGCCATCCTATATCCGCGACCGCGGTTCGTTTACAAAGAACCCCATGCGTCTGCTCACCAAGCGTGTTCTGAGAGGCCGCGTTCGCATGGAAACACCCGTAACCTATTTTTACACAGATCGACATCGAACCGTCGATGTGCGTGTGGATTTCCCGGAAGGACTCCTCACCGAATTCTATCCTCCGGTACGCAGCCTCCAGCCGGCGATCGACGAATCGAACATCTTTGGAGCCGGAGAAACGATGGGCAAGTCGAGCTTAAACTGGGGGAAGGTAGACCTGATTCCAACTTCACAACTGGTCCCCAATCTCCTCGATCCCAACCTGCGTGCGGACCTCGAAAAGAGCATTGTCGAAAGCCTTGTGCCGCATGCATCTAACGAGCAGCACTATGCCACCGCTCGCCAAACCGACGCCGCCATCGTGCATTGGCAAGACGATGCAACCAAAGCGAGCCACTTCGAAAAATTCTTGTTCTACAGAGGAGTTGGCAAGTTCCAGTTGCCCTTTACCGCTCACTTCGAAGGAGAGCAAGCGGTGCTGAAAAATTCGGGCACCCTGCCCATCCGTTCCGCTATCCTGATCGATGTCCAAGGCGAAACGATTCAAGCGACGCGAATCGACAATGTGGAATCAGGCCAGTCGTTGCCGTTTCAAGAGTTGCATGCAGTTTCCAATGAACAATTGGCAAAAATGGTATGCGATCGTTTGGTCGCAGAGGGATTGTTTGAAAAGGAAGCGGCCGCCATGGTTGCTACTTGGCAGCAGTCCTGGTTCACCGAGAATGGCACCCGAGTTCTTTACATGGTTCCAGAATCGATCACCGAAAAACTTCTGCCATTGCACATATCCCCGCAGCCGCAAAAGATGCTGCGTGTGTTGGTTGGCCGCATGGAGATCATGTCCCCATCTCGTGAAAAGGCGATGGTCCAAGCCGTAGCGCAAAGTGTATCGGATCGAGCAAAGCATCTGGAACACCAAAAAATGCGACGAACCGACTCGCCCTACACATTGCCTGAGAGCATCCGCACTTACGGACGAATGGCAGAGCCAGCTCTCACCCGGATTGCAAGTATCGCGAAAGAGAGCTCCATCCGTAGAGAAGCAGAATTGCTTTTCAGTGAAATGCAAAAATGAAACCGGCCAAGAGCGACACCGTGAATTTCTGGATAGCACGCGCCCTGTCCCTAGGGAACGGCGCAAGCCGCTCGGTCTTCATAACAAAACGGCGCAAGCCGCTCGGTTTTCACATTAGCGGAACGGCGCAAGCCGTCCGGTCTGGACCTGCAAAAAATCTCTGCCATCTCCGCCGCGACACCGGAGGGCTCGCGCCCTATCGCTACGGGAGGGTGTGGCCCATTTTATCGCGTTTGGTGGCTAAGTAACTTGCGTTGTGTTCGTTTGTTTGCGAGATGAGCGGCACTTGGTCCGTCACGGTTAGATCAAATCCGCGTAGGTTGAACGCTTCGGTTTTCTTGGGGTTGTTGGTCAAGAGACGGATGCGTCTGAGGCCCAGGTCTTTCAGGATTTGGATACCGACCCCATAGTCTCTCATATCGGCTTTGAAGCCGAGTGCATGATTGGCTTCCACGGTGTCGAGTCCTTGTTCTTGCAAGGCGTAGGCACGGATCTTTTGGGCCAAACCAATGCCGCGTCCCTCTTGGGGAAGGTAAACCAAAACGCCGCGCCCTTCTCGAGCGATTGCTTCCAATGCTTGGTGCAATTGGTCTCCGCAGTCGCATCGCAGGGAGGACACGAGGTCGCCGGTGAAGCAACTGCTGTGCATTCGAACCAAGGGAGCCGGATCGGATTCATCGTGGACATTGCCCATGACCAACGCCATCGGTTCTTGGCTTTCAAACTGCACGCCATAGATCATGATGTTGAAGTCGCCATAGCGGGTAGGCAATTTGGCTTGGGCTGCGCGCCAGACTAATTTCTCGTTGATTCGCCTGTGCGAAATGAGCTGTTCAACGGTGATGATCTCCAAACTGTGTTTTGTCGCCATCTCCAACAACTCGTCCCTGGTAGCGCGGTCTCCTTGGTTGTTGAGGATTTCGCAAAGCACACCGGCAGGGGTCAAGCCGGCCATGCGAGCCAAGTCGACTGCCGCTTCGGTATGTCCAGCGCGTCTCAACACCCCGCCTTCCATGGCCACCAGCGGATAGACGTGCCCAGGCTTGACAAAGTCGCTCGGCTGGCTGGATTCGGTTGCCAATCGACGGATGGTTTCCGCTCTCTCGCCCGCCGTGATTCCTGTTTTGCAACCGGCATGATCGACCGGCGTCATAAACGCAGTGCTCAACGGCGAAGTATTTTGTTCGACGAGTGGGCGCAGGTCCAAACGATTGCAGACCGACGGAAGGACCGGAGCGCAAAGTTGCCCATGCCCTTGCAACATGAAGTTGATCGTTTCCGTTGTAACCCCTTGCGCGGCGCAAACAAAGTCCCCTTCGTTTTCGCGATCCTCGTCATCAAGAACGATCACAACGTGACCGCGTGCAATGGCATGGACAGCGTCGGGGATAGAACTAAAGGCATGTGACATGGTATTTTTTCAGGAAAGGATTTTAAGGAGGGAGAGCGACGATCCAAGATTTATTCGCTGGATTCTAAACCTTCCAGGTTATAGTCTTTCATCTTCTTGTGCAGCGTGTTGCGGTTGATTCCCAAGCGCGTCGCAGCTTTGGTTTGGACGAAATTGCAAGCCGATAGAACTTGGGCAATCAGTTCCTTTTCTACTCGATCCACCACTTTGCTATGAAGATCGGTTTGTTCGGGTGCGCTGATCCGAACCCCTTCCTGCACGACGTCCTTAACCAACGATTCGAAGTCCAGCGGCCGCGATTCGACGGACGAGGAGGGGGGCGGCGCGCCTGTGACACAACCGGGTAAAAGCTGGACCGTTAACTCGTCCGAGTCCGCCATCACGACAGACCGTTCGATGTAGTTTTGCAGTTCTCGGACGTTGCCTGGCCAATGATAGTCTTGAAGTGCTTGCATGGCTTCGCGTTGGATATGAACAACATAGCGATCATTGCTAGCGCTGTATTGATGCAAAAAATGGGCAATGAGCGCGGGGATGTCTTCGCGTCGTTTGCGAAGCGGTGGCAACTCTATCGGGACCACATTGAGCCGCCAATAGAGATCTTCCCTAAACTTTTCTTGCCGTATCTCGCCTGCAAGATCGCGATTGCTGGCTGCGATGACCCGCGTGTCCACCGTGATTGTCTCGGTATCGCCTACGCGTTCGAATTCCCGCTGCTGCAAAACTCGCAGCAATTTCACTTGCAGATGCATCGAGGTGCTATTGATCTCATCCAAAAAGATCGTGCCAGTATGAGCGGTTTCAAAACGCCCTGCTCGATTGCCAACCGCGCCGGTAAACGCTCCGCGAACGTGACCAAAGAGTTCGCTCTCCAGCAAACTCTCGCTCAAGGCCCCGCAGTTCACTTTGACAAATGGGCCACCATTGCGATTGCTCAAGTGATGGATCGCGTTGGCGATGACCTCTTTGCCCGTCCCGGTTTCGCCCAGCAGCAACACCGAAGCATTGCTCATTGCAACACGGCGGGTGATGCGAAAAACGTCCTGCATCGCAGGGCTTGAACCGATCACACCAGGCAGTTGCACACTGCTGTTGTGTCGATAGTTTCCGTCGTTTTCCAGCCCGAAACTGGCCATGTAAGATCCAACTCGCCGTTGACGCCAAAAATCCCGAGTCGGCGTCGAACGCTCGACCCCTCTAGGGTGCGACTTCGTCCCAGGGCCGATCTCCCTTGGCTGCCTCGATCGCATCCAAGATGCGTCCGAGAGCAATTCTCAGATCCGGTTCGTCCGGACCTCGTTTGTTATACTCATCGTACTGAGCCTTAACAGTCTCGGAAGATAGCAATACACCAAATTGCTTCACGGATTGCACAAAATTTTGGCTAGCCTGCTCCCGTTTGGGCATTGCAACGGATTTGTCCGCCGCCATTCGAATCAAATGCAGTTGCCCTAATGGTGTGTCGATTGCCGTTGAGCCGACCCCTTTGGCCTGCGAGGCAACCAACTTGCTTTGCCGTTCGTTCCAGTAGTTTGTTGAAACTTCTCGCCATGTGTTTCGAAGCGATGCGTCGATTTTAGGAGATTGCGTCACGATCCGCATCCGGCGAAGGATGTCTGCAAATTCGGTCGGCTCGGGAGGGACACTGCCCATCACCACTCGGACATCCGATGCCGCGATCTCATGTTCGCCCCTGCTCAAGGATGCAGCAAGGATAGCGATCGGGCAGGCCGCTGTTCCGGGATGGGCGCGAATCCGTTGCGTTAGGTCGCCCAGGTTCATCTCGAGAACAGGTGAGACGATAAAAACCGCTTCGATAGGCAGTCCCTCTCGCAACAAACTCATCGTTTGAGTGGCAGATGTCGCCTCCTGAACGCGATAGCCAAACGACTCCAAGAACGTTTTGGTATGTGTCCGCAAATCGACCGCACCTCCGACCACCAGCGCGAGAGGAGAACCTTCCAGCAACCGCATTTCCAAGAGCACTTTTTCAAGACGATTTCGGCCATCGAAATGAATATCGGACAGTTGAACCGACCCGTCCTCTCGGCGTCGAACCATCGAATCCAGCAATGCTTGGGCGGCCGTGTAGCGGACCGGTCCGTGCCCTGAAAAACACGCTGCCGATAGCCGTTCTAGAACTGGGTTGGGGATTGTACCTTCTTCATTGGCCCAGCGGCCCAAGTTTTGGACAGCAATGCGTTGCGCTGAGGCCAAGCCATTCTTTTCGGCTGCATCCCATACCAAACAGCCGAACTCATAACTATCGTGCATGGTTGTGGGCATGTTCGGCGCCACGCTCGCAAGCGATACATTGGCCGCATCCGCTGCGGACAAACAAGCCTGTTCGCAAAGGATGGCTAGCGCTAAACCCGACTGAATGTCCTCGGTTGCGCCGCACTGAATCACCGAATGCGCGCATTGCACTGCCCTCACCCAATCCAAGTCGGCCAAGCGAGCAGTCTTTTCGGAAACCGTTTTTTCGTCCGAGGATAACTGCCAAGTCATGTATGCGTCGGGCTCATCCTCCCAACGGATTTTTTGGAAGGCGGTCAAAGATTTTTGCATTTGGTCGATGGCATGGCGATGGACTG
>JANODW010000025.1:0-1988 GCA_031412875.1 Pirellula sp.
AATGCAGACAAGCCAGCGGAAGAAAAACCATCCGACAAACCAGACGATAAACCGGCAGAAGAAAAGCCCGCAGAAGAAAAGCCCGCAGATAAGCCAGTTGCGTCCTCGAACCGTGCAGTGCTCCCGCAAGGGCGGCTGGTCGCCTTGCAGGAACCAGCAGCCGATGCGCCCGCCAAGGCTGATGCGCCCGCCAAAGCCGCTCCGGCAGCCGGTGCAGAGGCAGCACAAGAGCCTACCGAGCAAGAGTGGAAAGAAAAGCTGGAAGCAGCTCGCGAGAAGATCACCAAAGACAACAAGCGAAAGCTTGATCAACGCGAGGAAAAGTTGAAGGAGGCCAAGAAGAAAGTTGCCGAACTCAATGGACGCTTTGCAGACTGGTACTATGTAGTGAGCGAAGCGGACTACAAGAAGTTAAAGGTATCGATCACCGAGTTGATCCAACCGAAAACAGCTTCCAACGCCCCTGGGGCGCCTGCTGGAGGGTTTCCAGGCGGTGCAGGTGCGTTTCCTGGTTTCGGACCGCAGTAACTTTTTAGGCGAGCGGCAGGCTGAAACATACCAGCCGTAGTTTGGGACCATTGTCCCGAACGAACAAACGGACGGGACAAAGGTCCCATCCTACGGTATTGATGATCCTGCCACTCGCCTTAGGATGAGTCGCTGGTGCCTACAACGCGCGGACGCGCCCGTCCGAGCGATCATCGGTTGCACCGATTAAGTGCAACCTATTGGGAGTCACACTGGACGAGTGCGACTCCCGTCCACATGGAGGGTCGCGATGACCGAGTCCGACCGCATCGAAACCGACGAAGAAGACGAGCTCGAACTGGAGGTTGCGCTGGTCGATACGGACGAGCATCTCGCCGAACCGTCGCAAGAGATCCAGCAACGTATCGATGCGTTGCTCAGCGGCAATCTAGGCTTCCGACGCTCTGCCGAAAAGGTTCGGGAATTTCCACAATCGCCCGGCGTTTACTTGATGAAAGATGCGTCGGGCGTTGTGATCTATGTCGGCAAAGCAAAGAACCTACGCTCGCGAGCGGGCAGTTATTTTTTAGCCGCCGCCGCCCAGGAAATACGCACCGCCGAGTGGGTCCATGAGATCGCCGACATCGACTATATGCTGTGCAGCAGCGAAGTCGATGCGCTGTTGACCGAGAGCCGGTTGATCAAGGACATTCAGCCGCGATACAACAGAGACCTCAAGGACGACAAGACATTTCCCTACTTGATGATCACCACGCACGAGGACTTCCCACGCGTGGAGGTCACGCGAACGCCCAAAGCCAAAGGGGCCAAGTTGTATGGTCCGTTCACGAGCGCTGGGCAACTGCGAGGGGCGTTGCAGGTCATGCAACGCGTCTTTCAATTCCGAACCTGCTCTCTGGATATCGACGAGAGCGACCCTCGATGGGAATGGTTCCGCCCCTGCTTGCTCGCGTCGATCAAGCAGTGCACTGCTCCCTGCAACAAACGGATCAGCAAGGCGGACTATCGACGGGACATCAAACGCCTTCAAACGTTTTTGGAAGGGGGCGGCGAGCGACTGCTCAAACAAATGCGCGAAGAGATGAAAGAGGCTTCGTCCAAACTCGATTTCGAAAAAGCCGCCAAGTTGCGCGACGAAATCGCGTTGCTCGAGAATTTGGGCGAGCGGGGTGAAATCGATATCCATGCGCAACCCGAGGTTTTTTATATCGATCCCAAAAAGGGGATGCGGGCGCTGAAGAAAGTCCTTGGAATGGACAAAGAGCCTCGCGTGATCGAAGGGGTCGACATTGCTCACCTGGGAGGAAGCAATACCGTCGCGTCGTTGGTCCAGTTCCTAGACGGCTTGCCATTCAAACCGGGATATCGTCGCTATCGCATTCAAGAAGTGAAAGGGATCGATGACTTTCGCAGCATCCACGAAGTCATCTCGCGTCGCTTTCGCAAATTGTCCGATGACCAAGATGCCTTTCCCGATCTGTTGATGATCGACGGCGGCA
>JANODW010000026.1:0-5533 GCA_031412875.1 Pirellula sp.
GAAGCTGCCAAGCAATTGGTCTGCATAAAGATAAGCCAAGAAAGCAAGGGCTGGCACACAAGCTAACACCAACGCAGGATAATGCCGTTTAGGTGTCGCCAAGAAACTCTGCGAAGAGATCTCCAAACCCACAAAAATCAAAATCGGATACACGGCTGCCTTGGGGATCAAAAGATAGAAATAGCTGAACCCCCCGAGCAACCCCACAGCACCCATGGTCAGCGCCGTTCCCAAAACATAAGCCGCTCGTCCGCCCATCGCTTTGTAAGCGGGATGACCGATGTACGGAGTCGTCTGCGTGATCCCTCCAAAGAGCCCTGCAACAAAAGTCGCGAACGCTTCGACCCCTAAGATCTGGCCGGTCGAATAGTCGTCGCCGGCGGCACTTGCAGACTCCGTGCAATCGATCCCTCCAACGACTGTGCACAAGGCAAACGGTATGGCCACCGGCAGATAATGGACTGCCGCTCCCATTTGGTTCCACCATTCAAAACGGAGTGCCGACATCCACTGCGTCGGAGGCATCCCCGGCGCTAACGAACTCAGTGGCGCTATCTCTTGTCCCGATACGACCAACTGAATGTAGTGAATGATGCCCCCGACGATCAATGCCGCTAACGTTCCGGGAATTTTGAACGGCAGCGGAACGCGTCCCACCAAGCTTGTCAGGACAATAGCCAACGCTACCAACCCGACGATGGGCTCGCGAAAAACGTCCACCAAAGGAACAAAACTGATAATCACCAGAGCGATCGAAGTGAGTGATCCGAACAGCCCCGCTCGCGGTATTACGCGTCGAACCCAAGCACCTCCAAACGCACATACCGTCTTAAATAATCCCGCATACACCATGCAGCAAATCCCAATATGCCAAGCGTACGTGGCTGCGACTTCCGGTTGCGAACCCGATTGCAACGCCGTTGCATATGCGTTGCCCACCACAAAAATCGAGAGCCCAAAAATGCTCGGTGTATCGAGCCCCAACGGCATCGCCGTCACGTCCGGCCGACCCGTTTTCTGAGCCAACCTGAGAGCCATAAAGAAATAGAGCAAATCACCTACCAACACACCGATCGCCGTCCCTGGAACCATCCGCGTTAACACGAAGTCAGCCGGGATTCCAAACCCTCCCACCAATAACCCCACCATGAGCACCAAGCCCGCAATGTTGTCTAAAAGCAGCCCAAAATACGCGTTGACGTCGCCCGACGCAGCCCAGCGATACCCACGATTCATTCGTTAACCCCATTTGCTGAAAGGAAATCCAGAGGATGGCAGAGCCTATCACTACCGAAAATGCTGTCAATCAATTTTGAAGATTCGAGGCGGGCCGAACGTCAAGTCTTTGACTTGAAGACCAAAAGTGGACTAGAATGAAAGGACCCGGTGTGCGATTGTTGGCCAATCTCCGGCCGCAAACCGGCGTTTTTGCGTATCGGACTTCCTTTTTCGTCGTCGCAGTATGGAATCGAATTCAACGATGGAACCGCAAATCAAAGTCGCCGACCAAGAAACGGATTTTCTTGGACTAGACTCCCTCCAGTCCGAACTGACTGACGAGGAAATCGTCAACACGTACCTGCAATCCAGAAACCCGGAGGACTTTGCACGTCTGGTCCACCGGTACGAACGCGAGCTCTACACGTTCCTGCGCCGTTTTTTGGCCGATGTTCAGCAAGCCGAAGATGTTTTCCAAGCGACTTTTTTGAGCGTCCATTTGAGGATCGACCAGTTCGAGCCCGGACGCCGATTCCGCCCTTGGTTGTACGCCATCGCCAGCAACAAAGCGATCGACTACATGCGTCGAAACCGACGCCATCAAGCAGCCAGCCTCGACGCAAAAATCGCGTGCGGTGATTCGGAAGATTCCATGATCAATCACCTTCCTGGCAGCGTCGAAACACCCGACGAAAAGGCTATCAGCAACGAAACCAGCGCACGGGTGCGAGCCGCCGTCCAAGAACTCAATGAGCCCACACAGCAATTGATCCAATTGGCGTTCTACCAAGGAATGAAATATTCAGACATCGCTGAGGTTTTGCAAATCCCTCTCGGCACCGTAAAAAGCCGAGTTTTTACCGCAATCCGCAAACTGAACCAGATTTGGATGCGTATGAACGATACATCCAATGCCAAAAATTCATGATGCCTGAATCCGCTTCCGGCGATCGCCCAATGGCACTCAAGTTCGATTGTGGTTTTTTTAGCGGCAGGGCGCAAGCCCTCCGGTAGGTGTTGACGGTTGATTTGATTCGCTTGCACAAATGACCACACTTCCATGAGTCGCAATTGCTCCATTTCCGATGAAACTCTTTTAGGCTATTTGCTCATCGCATTGCCAGAAGCGGAGCAATGGCGGATTGAATGCCTCGAGAATTCCGATCCGGAACTGCGCCAGCGAATTCAAGATTTGCGAGATCTCCTCGAGCCCTTGAAAGCCACCGCTCAGCCGACCGAGCCTCGCGCGGATTTGACGGAATCGACGATGGCCTTTATTGAGCGGGCCACCGGCAGCCTTTCTTCAACACCGGCTGCGGATCCCTCGCAACTGAAAATGTCCCCGCCTATTTTCGAGTGCAGTCGCTCTACAAAATTGGCGTGGATCGATAGCCTCGTAACCTTGGCGGCTGGCATTGTCATACTGTCGATCTTGATCCCGAGCGTGTGGAGTTCGCGCGAAACGGCTAGGCGCATTTCCTGTTCATCCAATCTTCGCGAACTCGGGCACGCCCTGTCCTTGTTCGCTTACGGGAACCCTGAACATCGCTTACCCGTCATCGAGGAAAGCGGGCCGCTATCCTTTGCCGGAGTCTACGCGGTGCGACTCAAACAGATGGGACTACTCGATACATCCCAATGGATTTGGTGTTCGTCCAGGGATGGTATTGAAGTGGGCAAAGAAATTCCGACCGTGCACTCCTATTTAGCCGGCACCCCCCGGCAACAGCAGAGTTGGAGGCACTTCACCTGCGGTAGCTATTCTTACAATCTGGGGAACATGATCGATGGCGAATATGAAACGCCCTGCCTCAACGGCAAAAGTCATTTTGCAATGCTCGGCGATACGCTTTTAATAAATGACAAGGACGACGATCAAAGCAGGCAAGTTCACGGCGCGAATTTGATGAATGTCCTCTACGAGGATGGACGCATCCAATCAGTGCTGATGCGGCACAAGAATGCGTCTGGTATGTTTGATAATCCCTATCTGAACCTCGACGAATTGCAAGCTGTCGGCCAAGATCTCAATGACACGTGTCTCGGTCCAAGCTTCCAAAATCCTTTTAAACCGATTGTGCTAGAATAGGAACTTGTATGTCTGAACTGCCCGCTTCGCCCCATCCGGATCCCGCCGCAAGAAAAGAAGAGCTCCGATTGGCGATGAAGGCGTTTCGCAAAAGACTCAAGCTCACCAAATTGGATGATGAATCGCGCATCGGACATGGCCCCATGTCGGGCGGAGGAAAATCGGGAGTCGTTGCGATCACACCTCCGAATCAATGGGGCAAAGATGTTTGGGAAGAACTCACCGAACAAGGGAAACTGAAACGGGCAGGAAAAGGGATCTACGAATTGGTAGATCCATAACCGTACGGTCGCTTGTCTCTCTCCGTCTTCCCGTCAGGTACTCCGTTCCTATGAACGAACCCAATGCCGATTCCTCTGCGACCAACATGAGTCTGGCTTGGATCGTCGTCGCCTTGTTGGTCCCAGTGGCTTTGCTCAACTATTTGGACCGCCAGATGTTGGCCGCCATGCGAGGTTCGATGATGGGAGATATTCCCGACATCGCCACCGATGCCAATTGGGGGTTTGTGCTCGGTAGTTTTAAATGGGTCTACGCCGCATTAAGTCCCTTCGGAGGCTATGTCGCCGATCGCACCAGTCGCAGGCACGTGATCGCGGCAAGCCTCTTTGTATGGTCGGCCGTTACGTTGGCAACAGGCTATGTAACAACGTTTCCACAATTGGTAACCGCACGCGCGATCATGGGGATCAGCGAAGCGTTCTACATACCAGCCGCCTTGTCGATGATCTCGGAATTTCATTCCAGCCGAACGCGTTCTCGAGCAGTTGGATTGCACCAAATGGGAATCTATCTAGGGATCATTTTGGGCGGCTTCTCGGGCTACGTTGCCGATGAACCCACATTGGGTTGGCGATGGGCTTTCGGCGCTTGTGGACTTGCCGGGGTCGTCTATGCAATCCCGCTGTTCGCTTTGCTTCGCAATCCCGTCCCCCTCTCCAAAAAACCTCAGCAGTTGTCTCCTTTTGCATCCCTGACGGAGCTTCTCACCAATGGGAACTTCCTGCTGCTGGTCATGTATTTCACATTGCCCGCGATGGCGGGTTGGGTCGTCAAAGACTGGATGCCAGCAATCCTTAAGGAACAATTCGGACTGGGACAGGGAAAAGCAGGAATGTCCGCGGTGCTATACGTCCAGGTCGCTTCGCTGATCGGTGTAGTGCTCGGTGGCTGGCTAGCAGATCGCTGGATGAGCCGAACAACCCGCGGACGCATCTATGTTAGCGCGGTTGGAATGAGTTTTTTCCTGCCGTCGTTATTCGGGATCGGAAATGCGGGAACGCTGGGCGTTGCGATCGGATTTTTGATCCTGTTTGGAATCGGCTGGGGGTTCTTTGATTGCAACAACATGCCCATCCTATGCCAAATCGTTCGGCCCGAATTGAGGGCTACTGGATACGGAATGATGAACTTAGTAAGCATCGGCTGCGGAGGGTTCGCGGACGTTGGATTCGGTGCGCTGCGAGACATCAACGTTCCCTTGAATGTCATCTTCGGCGTCTTCGCAGGGACTGCCTTGCTCTCGATCTTTATTGTGATGCGAATCCAACCGGATGAAAAAGCGTCGTGATGGGTTCTTTACTTGTTACAACGCAATCCGCTAACCTGACTGCGTCCACTCTTTCGGCCAACTCAGCCTTCACCCGATTAAATACCCTCTCGACGAAGCATTTTATTCCGCCATGTCCAATCTAGAAACCAATCGCCGATCCTTTATCCAAGCCGCAGCCGTAATCGTTGGGACGAACCCGTTCGTATCCAGTTCGCTCCGTGCGGGCGATGCGACAAGCGGCGGCGGCAACCGGCCACTGGTCGCATACGTCGGGACGTTCAGCTCGCCTCTCCGCGATATGCTGCCGACCCAGGTGGATTTGCCGCCGGGAAACGGTCGGGGCATCCATTTGTTTCGCGTCGATCGCTCCACTGGCGCTTTAACGCCCCATGGCCTTTTCGAAATGGGAACCAGCCCAAGCTGCCTTGTTTTGAATAAAGCCGAAGACCGGCTCTACTCCGCCAATGAAACCGACCGAGTCGGGGATGCCAAACAAGGGTCCATCAGCGCATTCTCGATCAACAGAGAAACGGGAGGCTTGACGCTTCTCAACACCGTTCCCTCTGGTGGAGCCGGTCCCACCTATGTCAGTATCCATCCTTCCGGTAGATTTTTGTTGGTAGCCAACTACTTTGGCGGTTCGGTCGCGGTGCTCCCAATCCTTCAGGACGGTC
>JANODW010000027.1:0-2093 GCA_031412875.1 Pirellula sp.
GAGGGACATTGCAGCCAGAGAAAAAAGCTGTCCACAAGACCGCTGCCGCGCAGGTTGAAGCAAATGTTTTCATGGTGGGTTCGGTTGCAAATAATCGGGGAATCAACGAACATTTCGATTTCGCTCGTATCCATTTCGTCGGAGGTTCCAACTTCTTGGAAAAGGATTGCAGCCCCCGCTGGAAAACAAACGGTAGGAAGTTTTGCCAAAAAGCAAATGGTAGCAAGTTTCTTTTCCATCGAATGAAGGTTATCTCGATTCCTAATGCAAACGAAAGGCGTCTTCAATGGTTGAGCCCACATTCAAAAAGTACACGGATCTTATCCAGGAAGGGACCGATTTGCTGCGTTCGCTCCAAGACCAGGGAGAGCAGATCTCTCGATGGCTAGGGACGGTTTCCGAGTCGGAGTCCATGCTTTTGCACGCTCCGTACACATGGACCTTAAAAGAAGTCCTCAATCATTTGTCCGATTGCGAGCGGGTTTTTTCGTATCGAGCGCTATGGATTGCCCGCGGGGGAACGATGCCGCTGGTTGCCTTTGATGAGAACGAGTTTTCGGTGCGAGCCAAAGCCAATCGTCTCTCCCTCGTTCAACTTTCGGGGGAATTCCAGGCCGTCCGAAACGCCAGTATCGCCTTGCTTCAGACCATGCCCCCGGACGCTTGGGAGTGCAAAGGCCAAGTGCTGGGGCACGAAATGACCGTGCACAAACAAGCGACGGTCCTGCTAGGGCATGGGGCGCATCACTGGGAGATCCTCAAAAAGCGGTTCACGATCGTATGATGGGATGGACAGAACTCGCAACCTGCATGATCGCATCGCAAGCGGTTGCGATTTGACTTGGCGAAACGTCGAGGTGAGTCACCAGCCGGACGCTTTGCGGTCCGAAGGCTAGGGCCAAGACGCGATGCTGCTTGAGTTGATCCGTAAATGCAGCCGCCGTGCCCCATTCCTTGGCGACGTGAAAGATGACAATATTCGTGTCGGGTTCCGGGTCGCTCAGAGACAACGACGGGCATTTGCGGATCGCTTCAGCTAAGATCTTTGCATGCCGATGGTCTTCTTCCAATCGGGACATTTGGTGTTCGAACGCGAACAGCGCACCGGCAGCCAAGTAGCCGGCTTGTCGCATTCCGCCCCCAAAGAGTTTTCGAGCTCTGCGGGCCTTTGCAATAAAATCGCGAGAGCCGACCAGACAGGATCCGACCGGAGCGCCGAGCCCTTTGCTAAAGCAAACGCTGACCGATTCAAACGGCTCTGAAAACGCTTTCAACGACACTCCGGCCGCGACCGAAGCGTTGAACAACCTCGCGCCATCCATATGGGTCATTAGCCCTTCCGAATGAGCCCAATCGCAAAGGGACGCGATACGAGGCAGAGAGTAGATTTTCCCAGCTCCACGATTGTGCGTGTTCTCGAGGCAGAGCAATTTGGTCCGGACCATATGCTCGTTATCGGGCCGAACACTTCCCTGCAATTGTTCTACGTCCAGCAAGCCATGCGGTCCTGGAATCGTCTTGGCGACCAGACCACTCAATTGCGCGAACGCGCCTTGCTCGTAGTTGTAAATGTGGCAGCCGGACTCACAAATAAATTCGTCCCCGGGTGAACAATGGACCCGCAGTGCGATTTGGTTAGTCATCGTGCCGCTTGGCATAAACAGAGCCGCTTCTTTTCCCAAACGTTCAGCGACGTTTTCCTGCAGTTCGACAACCGTCGGATCAATGTCGATAACATCATCCCCAACCGCAGCGCTCATCATGGCGGCAAGCATACCGGGTGTGGGTTTGGTAACCGTGTCGCTGCGAAGATCAATAGTTTGCATGTCGTCCTTTGGTTTTGAGGTTCCCGAAATCGAATGATTGCATTCGGCAGTCGAGAGGCGAGGGCTGTTGATTGCGATTGTATCAAGCGATGGGTGGGCTGTTGGTGAGACCGCTCGCAGCTTACCATAAACGTTTCTGGCGCACAAAACCGCGCGACGCTTCATCTTTGTATTAGGACCCACACTATGAAAAACGCCTCGATCCAATCATTGATCGATAGTGGTACAAAACTTTATTTGGACTCGATCGACCCGAATTTGGTTGCG